>QIDY01000386.1 GCA_003228495.1 Nitrospirota bacterium | reverse complement strand
TCGAACGTACAACGGATGGTCTTTAGTATCACGAGATTCGACTTCTAAGACCATATCTGATTTGGCCACGCCTAACTCTTCCGCCACACGACTCAGCGTCGTGGCTTCTGCAGGCCCATCAAATCCAATCCCTCCCGTCAAAATGATTTTACTGCCAGGGAGAAGACGATGCAGTCTGATCCCTTCCATAAGCCGTACTCGTGAATGATGGGAAATTTGCAATTGAATAGGCAACGTCGGGTCCTCCGCCACACCACTCGCCAACACCACAATCCACTTAACAGACCGAATACCCATCCCCTCACCTTCCTGCGACGTCAACTCAGCCAGATCCAGCCGAGAATATTGTGATTCAAGCGTTCGGAGTATCCGGCCTGAAATTCCTTCATAACTGCACAGCAGGAGGATAACTATCCCCAGGGCAACTAAAACCTTTCCCGTTTTCTGCTTCCGAGAAAAAACCATTAACAATAGACCAAAAATAATAAGCTCCACACAAATCGACAGAGGGGAAAAGAGAGAAGCTAGAAATTTCTTTAAACTAAACATTCAAAATTTCTAATTTTTTTCTGAACAAACTATCGTGACAACCCGTAGGTAATTTACAGGATTATTCGCCTTCACACAAGATTTTATTCTGGTCTGGATATTCAGAAGAAAATGATTTGAATAGCTAAAAGAATGACTTACTAAGAAAGAAGGTTTGAATAAAGGAAAAGACTGTTGCCTGAGCTAAAGAAAGTCTGTTCAAATTAGAATTGGGACCTAAAAACTTTTTGAGGTCTCAAGAAAGAGCAACAAATGAGGCAGAGTCGGCCTGAAAGGTACAATTTTTTAAGGTTGAGAAACAGGGCAAGATCGAAGAACACTTTGGATATGTCGATCAAAATCATGGCGCGCCGTCTCAAGGCTACGTTGAGCAACATGAATATCTTTCAAGAGATTACCATGGCGTGATTGGTGCGTCACACAATGGAGCATCCCCCCGTCAAAACCGCGACGACTGCGTCGGCAGCCATCAAACTTTAGAGGGGCATGTCGGAGACTAAACTTGGCTTCTTGTAATTTATCATGTTTCTGCACAACACGATCTTGAGCGGCCTTCAGTAATGAAACAGCCTCAGTACAAGAAAAATCCCATGCCTCGGCCCACACCATTTGTGACAAGAAAGCGACAAAACCCATTGCAAGAATCCAAACCCGCATAGCCAACCTTCCTTAAAAAGAACAGACAAACCCACCAAAAAATCTAGGGAAACATGGAATTAGTGCTTTTCCCTAATCTAACCTTGGGAGGCTTTTGACAACAATTACTCAAAAGGGTGGGAAGTCGGGGAACCACTGTTCATGAAGGGATTCTGAGAATAGTCCCTTCCAGTGGAGACTCAAACAAGGAGCAAGCTCCTTAAGGACCGGTGATAAATTAACTTTGGCAAAATCGCGCTAAGATTTGGGCCGGATTTGGACGGAATGATTGAGAAAAAGCCGGGGAATAGCACAGCTATGTTGAGGGTTTTTCGATTGAGGTCTCTTCAAAGATGGCCCGAAGATGGGATGCGAGATGTCAGACTTATTTTGTCACTGGTTCTAATTGAGAACAAAGTGGGCACGGCGATTTTGTTGAAAGCAGGCTATCGTTCGTTGCAGGCAAAACGGCTGATTTTTTCCTAGACTTAGGACCCGCAATTGAGAAGCCTCCACGCCTAAATCAACCAAATAATTCTTCACGGCCATGGCTCGCCGTTTCCCCAAAATAAAATTGTACGCTTCAGTCCCGCGTTCATCGCAATGGCCTTGAATCAAGACCTCTCGGTTGGCATATCTCTTCAAGAGCACCTTGGCGTTTTGTTCTAGATGAGGAATAGCATCGCGCCGAATTTCTATTTGGTCAAAATCAAAAAACACATCTTCCAACGTCCATTGAAGCGTGAAGGCCTCAGAAGATTGACTCAAGATAGTTTCTCCCAAAGAGGTCGTGCCAGAAGTTGAAGGAGTAACAGGAGGGATTGGGGCTTTCTCTATTTTTTCTGATTGAGAAAAAATTGAATCAATGACAATGGGAGGCGGGGACGACACACTTGTTGGTTCTAATACAGCATTTTCTACCGCAACCCCTTCATCACCATGACTCACCACCGTAACTCCATGAAAGGAACTACACCCAACGATAAAGAAAAAAGAGAGAGAAAAAATGCCAATATTCCAACGAGACCTCTTCTGCATATTGACCTTGGACATCCCGTGATCACCTTGAAGTATTCGTGGGCCAGGCAGATGGCCCTGGAAAATTTGGTGCATCATACAACTTTCACCATAAGAGTCAACGTGAATTCTATTTAGGCACCTTGACGGTTTTTTTTGAACACAGGTATGATTTAGTTCCTATCGATACGATTTGCAAAACAGCTATTTCCTCCCCATTCCACCGCACAACCCCGTAACACCCACGATGATCGACGTTAAACATGTGACCAAACAATATGGCCAGGTCACGGCTCTGGATGATATCTCTTTTTCCATTCACAAAGGAGAAACCGTTGCGTTTTTGGGACCAAATGGTGCAGGAAAAACCACGACCATGCGCATTTTGACCGGATTCATGCCCCCAACGTCGGGTACGGTGCAGATTGCAGGCTTCGATTGTCTGGAAGAGCCGTGGGAAGTCAAGAAGCATATTGGCTACCTTCCTGAAACTCCTCCACTCTATTTGGAATTAACCGTGCAAGAATATTTAATCTTTGTTGGTCGGATAAAACGACTGAGCCCAGATCAATTACACGAGCGAATGGGGATCATTGTCAACCAAACTGGCTTGACCGAGGTTCAAGGGCGGGTCATTGGTCATTTATCCCGAGGCTATCGTCAACGCGTGGGCTTAGCTCAGGCCTTGCTCCATAACCCGCCCGTTCTGATTTTGGACGAGCCAACAACGGGTTTAGACCCCAACCAAATCATTGAAATTCGTGACCTTATCAAAAACCTGGGTGGCTCCCATACCATCATCCTGAGTACGCATCTGTTGGCGGAGGCCGCGGCAATCTGCCAGAAAGTCATCATTATCCATCGAGGCCAAATCGTTGCCATTGACACTCCGGAGCAACTAGGGGCAAAACTCCGGCAATCCGAAATCCTGCACCTCACTGTCAAACAACCTGATCCCAGTTTATTGGAAGCCCTTAGAAAAATTTCTGGTGTGCTGCATGTCTCTCCAGGCACCAAACCCAACACGTATATCCTGGAAACAGAGGCCGGAGAAGATGCCCGGGATGAATTGACAAAACTGGTCGTCACATGTGGGGCTGGTCTCCTAGAATTACACACTCAAACAGTGGGCCTTGAAGATGTCTTTAAAGTTCTCACCAAAGCAGAAAAACCGATTGACTAATCAATGAGAGCACCCTTAACACAACATGACCAAAATCTCCATAACGTGGATTCACAATGACGCCCGCTCAAACCATTATTGCTAAAGAGTTACGGAGTTATTTCGTCTCCCCTGTCGTCTACGTCATCGGTGCAATTTTTTTAGCAGTAGTTGGGCTCCTCAGTTATCAGGCAGTGGCCAATGCCAGCAACCAGGCCCTTCGGCTCATGCAATTACAAAATACCTATGCTCAATTGAATCTGAATGAAATGATTTTCCGACCGCTCTTTCAAAGTATGAACCTTATCCTCATGATTATATTACCCTTACTCACCATGCGGCTCTTTGCCGAAGAACGAAAATTACGGACGTTCGAGCTACTCCTCACCTCGCCAATCGGGGTCAATGAAATCGTTTCCGGAAAATTCCTGAGTGTGGTGATTGTGTATGCGGGGCTCTTGTCACTCACAGGTCTCATCCCCCTCACTCTTTCGGCCTATGCCACCTTTGACTGGCAGCCAGTTTTGCTTGGCTATCTCGCGCTTCTCCTCCAAGGATCCCTGATGTTATCAATTGGCCTCTTTGCTTCAGCCTTGACGGAAAACCAAATTATTGCGGCATTTTTGAGTTTTGGCCTCATCTTAGGCCTCTGGGTGCTCGGAGCGTTAAGCACAGCTTTTGGCGACTCAACCCTGGGGAATTTCCTATCCTATCTTTCATTCACTGAACACTACAATCGATTAATTCGTGGCCTCCTGAATGTAAAGGATCTCGTATACTACATATCGGGGATGGCCTTTATGTGGTTTGCCGCACACCAAGCCATCGATGCCTACCGATGGAAGTAACACGCTTTGCCTCCTTTCTTGGCCTTTTAGGGCTGTTACTCACGCTGGGAGGCTTAGGGCTTCCCCTCCTTGCGCCAGAAGCTGAGAACACCGCCTCCATCATTCTTGGAGTTGGCATTCTTTGTTTACTCGGCTATATCGGCATCCATATTCGACGGCTGGCCACTGGATCACGGAAGCGCTCGACCCGACTTGGCACCCACAGTATCCTTGCCATTCTTCTGGCAGGCATTGCCGTTGGATTAACCAACTTCCTCGCAATCAAACATGCCCCGGAATGGGATTTCTCGGAAACAAAAAATTTCACATTAAGCCGACAAACCTACCAAGTGCTTCGTGCTTTACCTCGTGAAGTCCGCATCAAAGTCTTTACACGCGACGGCAGTCCCGGATACGGCTCATACCAAGACCTATTGACCACATATGCAAAGGAAAACCCTCTTTTGACTGTAGAATTCATTGACCCGGAACGACATCCCGATCAAGCGAAAAACTATCAAGTGACGCGGATTGATACCGCCGTCATTGAAAGCGGCCCACAGAAGATTTATCTTCAACGCGCATCCGAAGCCGATGTGACCAATGCGCTTCTTCGCGTTACCCGAGACATCAAAAAGAGCATTGCCTTTTTGACAGGCCATGCCGAAAAAAGTTTGTCGGATACTGAAACGCCCGGGTTATCCCGGGCGGCCGATGCCCTAAACAAGCAGGGCTATGCAGTCGCACCCCTTGACTGGCACGACCTACAAACTATCAAGGCCTCCTTACTGGTGATTCCCTCACCCACACAACCTTTTCTTAGCAAAGAAATCAATCAGATCACCCAATTTCTGGCAAACGGTGGACGACTTCTTATTATGAGTGATCCAAGCAGCAAAGAATCTTTGGATGGCCTTTTGTCATTATGGGGCATTCAATTAGGAAAAGGCATTTTAGCCGATGAACAGGACCGCCTAGGCCGAGGCAGTCCAACCGCGTTAATGGTCAGAACCTTCACCACTCACGATATTACCGAAGACTTCACGACCCCAATTATTTTTCCTGTCTCCCGTTCGGTGACATTCGATGCCAATCAAGGCAAAAATTGGGATTTTGTCTCATTGGCGAAAACCTCTCCCAAAAGTTGGGAAGAAACCAACCTCGCCAATACAGAACCTGTCTTCAATCAAGATCAAGACCAGAAGGGCCCCTTTACCGTTGCTGCACTTTTGACTTCAAAACGAATGGGGCAAGACCTAAAACCTGAATCTGCCATCGTCATTGTCGGTAACGCCGCATTCGCCACAAATGGTTGGCTCACCTATCCTGGCAACACAGATTTTTTCTTAAAAACAATGGCATGGCTTGCACAAGAAGAGGCCTTGGTTTCCCTCACGCCCAAAGAACCTGCATTTCACCCCTTTGTACCCAATCCATCTCAGGAACAAGCCTTAGTTTTTTTTCAGGTTCTGTTTCTTCCTCTGCTGACCTTGTTTATCGGCCTCTCCGTATGGAAAAGGCGGCGAAGCCTGTAACATGCTGAACAATCCTTTGCGGATCACCATCGTGTTAGCGCTTGTCGTCCTTGGATTAGGGGTGTATATCCTCTTTTTCGACATTCCCCAAACTCGTCAATACAAAAAACAAGAAACTCAAGAACGGCAATTGCTCCCCTTTGATGATCGGGCCATCACCAAAATAATCTGGGCTACGGCCACTGAGACTATTCGCCTAGAACGAGATGAAAAATGGCGATGGACCATAACCGAGCCGATGCGATTCCCCGCAGACAACCGGGAAGTTCGACGAATATTACGAGCACTCACCATCGGAAAGGTGAAACGGATCATTGAAGATGGACCATCAACCTTAGCGACATATGGATTAGATCCCCCTTACCTGACACTCACACTCAAAACGTCTACCCAGACTCAAGAACTCGCACTGGGTGATCGCGGGCCCTTTGCCCCGTCCTTGTATGTGCAGACCAAAGCTGACAACCAGGTGGTCCTGACGACTTTGGATGTGATGACCTTTGCTCAAAAAACCTTAACGAATTTTCGATTGAAGGACATGCTGTTGTTTGATCGCGAACGAGTTCAAGAAGTGCATATTCAACAAGCGAATACAGCCATGGTTATGACTCGGACAGCCGGAGTCCATAGCTTATCACCGCATTGGGTGTTCACAAGCCCAATAGAAGGCCCGGCTGATAAAATTGCGGTTGGCACACTTCTGATGGATTTAAGCGGACTGCGTGCCACTGGCTTCGTGGACTCGGAAGAAAATAAACAACGAATTCTCGGGCAACCGAACCGTACCCACGTCGGCGTGACAATTCTGGAAGGACTGCGGACACACCACGTCAGTCTGTATCAATTTCCGGAAGCAGAAAAAGCCTATGCCATCACTTCCAGCACAGGACCGCTCTATGAAATCTCTCCAAGTATTCTGAAGCCTCTTACGGGAGGAGCATTTTATTTCCAGGACAAACGATTATTCGGCATGGAAATTAACGATATCGTGATATTGGAAGTCACCACACCAGAAGAACGCTACCTCCTCATCAAGCAAAATGATGAATGGGTTCTGGATAACGATCCCACTTCCGCGTTGAACCAAGAAGTCGTCAAACTCTTTGTCAGTCGCGTCGTCGATCTTCCGGCCGAAATTTCTCATCCAGATAGCTCCACAGCATCGATTCAACATGGATTGGATACACCGACCGCCACCATTCGAGGCAGGAATCGCCAGGGGAAAAGCGTTGGAAAGTTATTACTAGGTAAGCGGGAAAAAGGACTCGTCTTTGCCAAAGGGGCTGGGCACCAGGGTCTCTATCAAGCCCGTTCAAACATCTTGAGTCAAATCCCTTCAGAGACTCAGCTCGTCAGATAAGAAGTTAGCTGAAGGGCCTCGCTCAGAATGAAATGCACCGATGACGTCTTGCTCCGTTGCCAGCAGGTCTCCTAGGTGTCTTCAGCCGCTTTGTCCAAAATTTTGTCAAGTGTCACAAGCTCTGCCCCAAGTCGGCAAGCCAACCATAAATAGGACGCATCATACGCAGACAACCCCTTTTGCTCTGCGAGGGTCACCACCTTGCGGACATTCACCTCCGTTTGAGTGATGCCCATTTGCCCAAATAATTCTAAAGCTTCCAAGAACAACGTCCGTTTTGCAGGATAACGGCGCACCTTTTTCAAACAGATACTGGCCAGTTCAAAGGGCAGTAAGAGAGGAGCGGTTAGAGTACAGCCTTGAAGACGTTCAACCATCGCCTCAGCTTCAGGTTCTCCGAACAACACAGCTGCAAGGGCTGACGCATCAACAACTTTAACGGGCATCCCGATCCTTTCGAATCATGGAGACCGATTCGGACGGAGAGCACAGGCCCGCTCGTTGTATTTTCGCCAAAATGGCCTTGGGGGTGAGAGTTGATTCTTCTCGGACACTTGCCTCAATGATCGAGAGGAGTTCACCTTGGAGGGAACGATGATGGTCCCTCGCCCGACGGCGAAGATGGGCCACGAGTTCATCCGGCACTTTTTTGATGGAGAGATTCGTTGGCATAGGATGTCCTCCAAAATGGATCCATATTAGATCCATTATAGATCCCAGCATGAATTGGAGCAAGACCTTTTTGTCTCTGGCTCCAGACTCCGAAAACCCCGGTCATCAAACCAATGTTTGAAGCGGCGAAGGAAAGTGCCTATTCCTGGCATATTTCCCCTTCGAAGGAGGACCAGCGCAGCTTCCACTAACCCGAAAATCTCAAATGAATGTCAGATCCTGAGATCTATTTCTTCCCATAATTCTTTGTCGTCCTCCTCACCGGTTCAATTAAACCAATTCAAATGGATAGTCTCACATGAAAATTTATTAGCCTCTCATTTCTGAGAAGAAGATTGTGCTCCTTCATCTTGCCCCATCTTATTAAAAAATCGGTCAGCATCTTGCCGGATCTCTTCTTTAGATGGCTCTGGTTGAGGCTCCGGTGCTGAAGAGCAGCTCACAAGAGTCACTCCCGCAACCAAAAGAAAGGCCACTCCAATTCGTTGAGCTGATAGAACAATCAAATTCATCGCGTTCATCATGAACCTCCAATTGCTCAAGATCTATTATTGATAAGCCATCGGTTTTAACTTTCGTGATACCCTACATCGACAATTGATAGGCTAGCAAGAAACCGCTCGAAATTGACTGCGGCAGAGGGGTCTGTTACCTTCCTACCCAGCCTCTATTTCTACCAAATTCTCAGAAAAAAGGAGTCGTTTGTGACCACCATTGGTGCAACCCAATTGCCAGAACACCTTCGTCAAAAAGCCGATCAACTTCGCATTCATAGCATTCGTGCAACGACTCAAGCCGGGAACGGCCACCCGACCAGTTGTTGCTCTGCGGCCGATATCGTCGCAACGTTATTCTTTTCGGTTATGCGATACGATCCGAAGAATCCTCGCAACCCGGATAACGATCGATTTGTCTTATCAAAAGGCCATGCCGCTCCACTGCTCTATGCCGCATGGGCTGAAGCAGGCCTCTTTGAACCTAAACTATTACTTGAACTTCGTACATTAGAATCCGACCTCGAAGGACATCCCACGCCACGCCTCTCATTCGTGGATATGGCCACAGGCTCACTCGGACAAGGCCTATCTGTGGGCATCGGCATCGCCCTGAATAATAAATATTTAGATAAGACCTCCGCTCGAACCTATGTAGTGTTAGGGGATGGAGAATCGGTAGAAGGCTCGATCTGGGAAGCTGCCGACGTCGCACGCCATGCTCAACTCGACAATCTCTGCGCGATTATCGATATTAATCGGCTCGGGCAATCCGACCCAACGATGTTGGAGCATAATCTGAATGCTTACCAAGCGCGTTGGGAAGGCTTTGGATGGCATACCCTCTGTATCGATGGACATAACCATGCCGAATTGCTCCAGGCTTTCTCTGAAGCCAGTCAAACCAAACAGAAGCCAACCATGATTCTGGCTAAGACCTTTAAAGGCAAAGGGATTCCATTTGCCGAAGATCACCCAAGTTGGCATGGCAAACCCTTGAACCCACAACAAGCCGAAGAAGTGATTGCCTTGTTGAATCAATCACTCTCCTCTCCAACTCCCTCGCTCCCTATTGCGCAACCCTTAATGGTTCAGCGTGCGAACGTTTCAGCCAAACCTCTTCCAGACCCGCATTATGGACCGACGGATACCGTGGCCACTCGTGAGGCTTTCGGGGAAGCCTTAGCTCAATTGGGGGAAGTGAATCCATTAGTCGTCGGATTAGATGCGGACGTGAAAAATTCAACCTATACCGACAAATTTGGCAAGCGTTTCCCTGAACGGTTCTTTGAAAATTTTATCGCCGAACAAAATATGATCGGCGCTGCCGCCGGCCTGGCGGCATGTGGAAAAATTCCGTTTGCAGCCACCTTCGCCGCTTTTTTCACACGAGCCTATGATTTCATCCGTATGGCCGCGATCAGCCAATCCAATATCAAACTCATGGGTTCACACGTCGGCGTAAGTATCGGTGAAGATGGCCCCTCGCAAATGGGCCTGGAGGATTTAGCCATGATGGCCGCTCAACCTGGCATGGTCGTCCTGTATCCTTCAGATGCGATGTGTGCTTATCGGCTCGTGGAAACCATGGCCAATCACAAAGGCATGGTCTACATGCGAACGGGACGGCCAAAAACTCCAATTCTCTATGACTCGAATGAGACCTTCACAATAGGTGGTTCCAAAGTTCTTCGCCAAAGTGACAACGACCAACTCACGATTGTTGCAGCAGGCGTCACGTTGTTTGAAGCCCTCAACGCTTATGATGAATTACTGAAATCAGGCATTACGGTTCGCGTGATTGATCTCTACAGCATTGTTCCCATCGACGTGGCCACGCTCCAACAAGCCGCAAAAGCCACAAACAATTTGGTCTTGACCGTGGAAGATCATTATCTCCACGGAGGGCTTGGGGATGCCGTTTTGAGCGCCCTTTCCACCGAAGGCGTACGCCTCCATAAAATGGGCATCCGGGAAATTCCCCATAGCGGCAAACCGGCCCAATTACTCGATCATTTTGGCATTAGCGCGCGCGCTATCGTTGCAAAAGTGAAACAACTGGTTGAGTAATGTTGTTCAATGGCTTCAGAAACCTCCCTTGACTCGCTCCCACTGTTTGCTTGCCTTTCCGAAACTGACAGACAGGAATTGGCTGAACACGCCATAGAAATTCCTATTCAAAAAGGACAATTCATCTTTCGAGAAGGTGATCCCGCCGACTGGTTCCATATTGTCAAACAAGGCAATGTGAAATGCGTTAAATCCAACCCCGAAGGACGTGAGGTGACGCTCAAGGTCCTCATGCCAGGTGATCTCTTTTGTTGTGAGGCCTCAGCCTTTTCAGGAGCCTCTCATCCCGGCTGCGCCCAATCTATGGGAGATGGGACCGTTATCAAAATCCACCGAAAAACAATGCTAGAGGTGATCCAACGAAATCCTGAGGCGGCCGTCAACATTATCAATTATTTGAGCCATCGACTTCGAGAATCACAGAACAATGCCAAAGCCTTTGCCTTGGACCGGGCCGAGCAACGCGTCGCGGCTCTCCTTGTAAACTTAGCTGAGCGTTCGGGCATTCAGGAAACCAATGGCATTCGCATTTCCGTTCGGCTGACCCACCAAGACTTGGCCGATATGGCTGGATTGACCAAAGAAACGACCAGTCGTATTCTCAGCCGCTTCAAAAAAGATCAGCTCATCGCCGGTCATGGGAAACAACTCTTCATTCTTCATCTCCCACGCCTCCAAGAAATGGCTCCCCACGCCATACCCTAAGGACTTGAGTGAAAATAACTTGGACATTTCACATCCAATCTTCGGACCATCTTTGAACACACCTCAATCGAAAAGACCTCACCATAGTTCTACTATGCCTCGGTTTTTCCTCAATCGTTCCGTCCAAATCTAACCCAAATTTTGTTGCGAATTTATTCGAATTATCTTCACTCAACTCCTAACCGCGCCTCACGTCATCCATACTCCCCTTTTCTTCCTTCCTTGCACAGCCAAATCTCCCCATCTTTTTTGCATTTGGTGATCTATATCATTGTTTCTTCGTAATATTTCCCTATGATATTGCCTAACCAGGCAAATTGCGTTTTTTAACAGGACACATACGGCGAAGGAGAAAACGATTCATGATGACCAACATCGAATTCAGAGGAACAATCCTCGCGACCTTGTTCATGGCCCTAACTTTCATTGGGCCTTCCTCTGATACATGGGCTGTGGACATGCTAACGGTTCAAGCTAAACTCACAACATTGCCGGAAGTCCCCGCCCCCATTACCAGAAAACAGCCTGCGAAGGTGGTGGTTAATGTTGAAGCCAAAGAATATGTCGGAGCCTTAGCCGATGGCGTACAATATAAATTTTGGAGTTTTAACGGGACAGTGCCCGGCCCCATGATTCGAGTCCGCGTCGGCGATACCGTCGAAATCTCTCTGAAAAATCATGCAACGAGTAAATTCCCACACAATATGGACTTACATGCGGTCAATGGACCAGGAGGAGGAGCTGGAGCAAATTTAACTGCCCCTGGACAGGAAGGAATCTTTTCTTTTCAGGCCTTAAGCCCCGGCTTGTATATCTACCACTGTGCCTCACCGGTGCCGAACATCCCCGCCCACATCGCGAATGGCATGTATGGATTGATCCTTGTGGACCCAACAGAAGGCTTACCGGCTGTTGATCGTGAATTTGCCATATTAGAGAGCGAGTTCTTCACGAAACCTAGTAAAGACAAAGGTGTGATGGAACTATCCATGGAAAAAGGCTTGGCCGAACATCCGGATCATGTGGTGTTTAATGGCAAAGCCGGAGCATTAATGGGAGAGGAGCTTCAGGCAAAGGTGGGCGAAACAATTAGACTGTATGTAGGGAATATTGGTCCGAATGGCACATCATCGTTTCACATCATTGGGGAGATTTTTGACAAAGTGTATGTGGAAGGTGCAATTGGCGGCATAGCCAATCAAAACGTACAAACCACTCTGATCCCTTCAGCGGGAGCCGCGATTGTAGAATTTAAAGTTGATGTCCCCGGAGCGTATCTATTAGTGGACCATAGTATTTTCCGGGTAGCCAAAGGGGCTATAGGTATTCTTTCTGTTTCAGGAGAGGAGAATACCTCGATTTTTAATGCCATGAATCCCACGCCCTAATATCTCTTGCTTAAACGAAGCGGGCGGAGGCCAAAAGGCCTCTCCGCCTGTTTTCATCTTTCCCCTGCAAATTATTCTGCCACGCAAACCAGTCTTCATCAAGGATTCGGAGCCATAAACACCAACACCCGAAGTCGATTTTCGGTATGATTGATGACACCATGGTCCTCTCCTGCCGGGGCCATGGTCCCCTGCCCTTCTTCTAATACCCGACTGTCGGCCCCAACCTGGAATGTCCCCTGCCCCTCTAATACAAAATATAATTTATCCTGATCTCCATGGGTATGTGCCTTTTGGGCTTGCCCAGGCTCAAAACAATACACATCACAAAAAAACCTGGGGGTTTCAAAGACATTCAGCTTCTTCATTTTCTCATCTGCAAAAGTCTGGTAATCCTTTAAATGTACGATGTTCATCAACTTCCCTCCTTTAATCCGTGAATCCGACAAGATTCGAACGCCATAATTAGAAGAAAACCCCTCACAATCGACTTCCTCATCAGATTTAACCTTGAAGCCGCCTAGGCCTAGTCTGATATGATGAGGGGTTATGTAAGCTTAAAAGAATCGGAGATGTTACCGCATTAGGCTTCTTCGATTCGAGAGCCAATTTCCCCGAAACCGGAAATCACGAAAGGACCACCATGCCATCAAGACAGCCCCGGTTAGGACTGACGATAGGACTTGCCCTGCTTATTAGCCTCTTTGGTTCGGCGAATATGGCTTTTGGTGCACTCGAGGGCGAATACGAACTGATGGAAGGAGAGCCCTCCCTCCACGAATCAGGAAGGGTCATCTTATTTGAATTCGCCGATTTCTATTGTCCTCATTGCCACATGTTTGAACGTGTCGTAGTCACCAAATTAGAACAAGAATTCGGCGATAAATTTGAATCTCGAATGATTGGATTTCCTGTGATGCCCG
>QIDY01000277.1 GCA_003228495.1 Nitrospirota bacterium | reverse complement strand
CTGGCGAGCAAGGTCGTGGGTTTGCTGTCGTGGCGGACGAAGTGCGGAAATTAGCGGAGCGAACGGGAAAAGCTACGAAAGAAATTACGACTGTTGTTGAATCGGTACAACAAGGCACCAATGAAGCCGTTCATTCGATGGAGACGGGCACTCAGGAAGCCCATTCGGGTATGGCTTTGGCTCGAGAGGCTGGGATTCGATTGACGGAGATCGTGAATGGTGTGCAACGTGTGGTGGATATGATTCAAATTTTTGCGGAGTCGACTCACCAACAGTCTCAAGTCTCCGGGGAACTTTCCTCGAGTATTCAACAGGTGGCCCAGCTAAGCCAGGAAAATGAGAGTCAAGTGCAAGGCGTGGCGACTGCTACGCAACATTTTGCCGGCTTGGCGGCTGACCTACAGACTTCGCTCAATCGGTTTACGTTAAAACCATAGATCAGTGGTTGTGTCTTTGACACATTTCTAGGGAGAGCCTTTATGCGGAATTTGAGAATAGGACCGAAATTCGTTTTATCTCTTGGAGTGTTGGCAACGATCCTGATCATATGCGGCCTATGGGTGACGTATCAGCAGGAAGAAGGACGTATGCGCCTGCTTTTGGAAGAAGAAGGCAAAATCATTCAAGCCCAAATTGAAGTCACCCGAGCCTATATCGCTAAAAATTATGTAGGGAAAATGAAAAAATCTTCCTTAGGATCTCAGCTGCATGTATCAAGAGATCATGCCCAAGACCCGAACGCCATTCCGTTTCCCGCGACGGCGACGCAAGAAATGGGGGAGCAACTTGCTGCGCGCGGTGTCTATCAGGCCCGGCTGGTCTCCGAGCAACCGATGAATCCAGCTAATGCACCAAAAGATGCATTTGAAGCCGAAGCCATAGAATTGATCAATAATGGAGCCGAAAGTTTTAGCGATATTCAGGTTATCGATGGGGTGCCGATGTTTCTACGAGCGAGTGCGGATAGAGCTTCTGTGGAAGCATGCGTGAATTGTCACACCGGGAAAAACCTAGGTGATGTGATTGGCATGTTATCCCTGGCGATTCCCATGACCCAGGCACAGGCATTGATGCGGAGTTCCGTCATGCATTCGGGATTGTGGATGATTGGGATCATTGGCGTATTTCTTGTCGCCGTGTATTGGCTCATGTATGTGTTTGTCTTGAGACCTCTTCATGCCCTCTCCGCGATTTCTCACGATATTGCTCAAGGGGAAGGAGATTTAACGAAGCGCGTGCCTGTGGGAAGTGGGTCTGACGAAATAACGGATTTGGCGCGTGACTTCAATGTATTTATCAAGAAAATGCATGGCGCAGTATTTTTGGTCAACCAGGCTACCAATCGATTAGCCACGTCCACCCTGCAATTGTCCTCGACAGCCGATAATGTGGTTCGGGCCGCAGAGGGGCAGGATGCACGAGCGGTTCAATCATCATCTGCCGTTGAGGAAATGACGATGACGGCCGGAGAAGTGGCACGAAACTCCACTGAAGCGGCCCGGATTGCACAAGAAACTGCTGAGATGGCACGAAGCGGACAAGAAGTCATGATGCAAACTGTCGCGGGAATACAACAAATTTCTGAGGCTGTTGTTCAGGCGGCCAATATTATTACGACTCTAGGGCGGTCATCGGATCAAATCGGGGAGATTGTGCGAGTTATTGAGGACATTGCGGATCAAACGAATCTGTTGGCCCTTAACGCTGCCATTGAGGCAGCACGAGCCGGGGACCAAGGACGTGGTTTTGCTGTCGTGGCCGATGAAGTTCGAAAACTGGCAGAGCGTACGACCAAGGCGACTAAAGAAATTGGAGATATGATTCGGCAAATTCAGCAGGACACCAAAAACGCCGTGGCGACAATGGATCAAGGGACCAATCAAGTTGGTGAAGGGGTGGAATTAGCCAATAAGACAGGAGAAGCCCTCTCGACCATTCATTCGATGGTCAATGAGACGGCTGGGATGATTCAACAAATTGCCAGTGCGGCGGAAAAGCAATCAAACGCTACACGTCAAATTGCCGGTGATTTGGAATCTATGACACAAACCACGCGACAGACAACAAGCGGTATTACCGAATCAGCACAAGCCTGTCACGAACTCAGTACTTTAGCAGAGAATCTACAGAAAACGCTGAGCGTGTTTAAGGTGTGACGCATGAGGCGCATTCATGAAAAGTGAAAAGTAAGGCGTGAGGCGTAAGGAGTGAAGAGTAAGGAGTGAAATGAAAGAGCAAGAGAATTTTTGTTTTTACTCCCTAGCCCTTACCCCTGACTACTTACTTTTTACTTCCCACTTCTTGTTCTCGGACAGCCTCCTAGAAAGATCGTGGAGGTTCAGATGGAGAAGATGACGAAGGTGGCAGTTGCTTCTTTTGAGCTACGACCTTTTCCAACAAGCAGACGGAGTCTTTCAGCAGATCCGCTGCACAGGTCAATGTGACATGCAGTTGTTTCCAGGCATCATCCCAACGTTCTTCACGTTGAAGGTCCTGAAATCGGTGATGTTGTTCTTGGAGAATGGCTTTTTTGGCATCAAGCAGCAATCGATCGGCTTGTGAGCTGGCTGGTCTGTCCATGATGAATTTCCTTTATGGTAATAAATGCAGATGATGTATCTCACCCTATCAGAGTGGATGTTTGGCTCTCAAGGAGCCAATAGGTGGGATTCAGGGAGAATACATGAGGTTGTGGGAAGTTGTGGCTAGGTTTTGTGGTTCTTATCTTGACATCAATGATTAGTGATTCGTTCCAATGAGCACGAACGGTATGGTTCCCATTCCGGAAGTGAGAAGGGAAAAGGGCAAAATGAGAAGCGAAAGAATTATAAATGAAGAGTGAAGAGGTTTCCCCTTCTTGTTCCTAACTCCTTACTTTTTACTCCTTACTTCTCACTGTTTGGTGAGGTGCTGCATGCCTGAGAATCGTTTCGAGCCGGAAAGGAATCATTCGTGATGAATGCTATAACGAATGCTGTATCGGATGATGAGACATTTGAGGGGAGCGGTGAAGTGTTGCAACTCGTGAGCTTTCAGTTAGGACCTGAGGAGTATGCCATTGATATTCTGGATGTCCAGGAAATTATTCGTATGGTAGAGATTACGCCTGTTCCCAATGCTCCGCATTATGTTGAGGGGGTGTTGAATCTACGAGGGAAAGTTATTCCGATCATCAATCTTCGGACGCGTTTAGGATTGTCATCGACGGAACATACAAAGGATACGCGCATTGTGGTAGTGGATGTGGCACATTTACTTTTGGGGTTTATCGTGGATTCAGTCGAAGAGGTGCTGCGACTTCCAGAAGAATTAATTGAACCGCCTCCGTCGATCGGTCATGGAAGAGCCGATGAGTTTCATAAAGGCGTAGGACGTGTGGAAGGCCGGTTGCTGATTTTATTGAATTTGGAATTGTTATTTGGGGTTGGGGCCGTCTGTTAAGGAGAATTGTGTAGCATGGACATTCTATCGATCCTAGGCATAATCCTCTCCATTGGGGCAATTGTTGGCGGGCAACATTTAGAAGGCGGTCACATAAGTTCGATTATGCAGGGGACGGCGGCGTTGATTGTGGTTGGCGGCACCGTCGGGGCGGTGATGCTTCAGTTTCCTCTGCCGGTCTTTCTGAAGGCCCTGGCGAGCGCCGGAATGGTGTTCGGCAATGTGAGTGTGGATATGAAGGGCATAATTACCAAGATTGTCGAACTTTCAAATGTGAGTCGAAAGCAGGGGTTGTTGGCGCTGGAAGGACAGATGAAAACCCTGACGGATCCGTTAATGGCTAAAGGGGTGCAATTGGTGGTTGATGGCACCGAACCTCATAAAATCAAAGAAATTCTGGAAGTGGAAGTGGAAGTCTTTGAAGAAGAGCTTGGTACCATCGCCAAAGTGTACGAAGCGTTTGGGGGCTATGCCCCATGCGTAGGCATTATCGGCGCTGTGTTAGGACTGATCCACGTGATGGAAAACCTGGCAGATCCTTCGGCACTCGGTAGTGGAATTGCCGTGGCTTTTGTGGCGACGGTGTATGGGGTGGGGCTTGCCAATCTCTTCTTTCTCCCCATGGGAAGCAAAATTAAATTAAAAGCGAAGACGTTGATTGTCGCAAAACTGATGGTTATTGAGGGACTGATTTCCGTGGCTCAAGGGGAAAATCCCCGGATGATTGAAGAAAAACTGAGTGGGTTTTTGCCGACTTCTGAAAAAAAGAAATAGAATCTTAATTTGACTGAGTCAGATTTGCGAGTAATCCAGTGAAGAAAAAGCACGAAGAACATGAAAACCATGAACGGTGGTTAGTCTCTTATGCCGACTTTATTACTCTTCTTTTTGCCTTCTTTGTAGTCATGTATTCCGTATCCTCCGTCAATCAGGGCAAATACCGGGTTCTGAGCGATTCCCTCTCTAGTTCTTTTTCAAACACGAAGCCGATTGGCGACCTTTCTATTATGAACTTGCCAATTTCAAAAAATAAGCAGATTGTGGTGAAAGAACGTCCCAAATCCCAAGACAATGCACGATCGTACCTCAAGGTAGCCAATTCCATCGCAACGTCGAAGGTCCCGAAGGGGGTCAAGGTCACATCGACAGAACGAGGTTTAAGCATACGAATTGCCGATGATGCCTTGTTTAGCAGTGGGAGTTCGGTGATTAACCCGCAGATACAGGAATTCCTTGATTTGATTACCGGATTGGTTCGAGATCTTCCTAATTTTATTGCCGTGGAAGGGCATACGGATAATCAACCTATTAGAACAGCCGAATTCCCCTCCAATTGGGATCTTTCCACTGCGCGAGCCAATGCGTTAATTCGGTATTTTATAGAACATCATCATTTGCGGGCCGATCGTTTTTCCTCAACCGGGTTTGCTGGAACTCGCCCAATTGAGTCCAATGCCACTTTGGAAGGGCAGGCCTCCAATCGTCGTGTGGAGTTGATCGTCTTGCGTGACACTCATCCTCGTGCGGCGACCTCTCATCCATTTCTCCCGTAAAGAAGTAAATAGTAAATAGTGAGGAGTAAGGAGCAAGAATAGGAAATATTCTGAATCTTTCCTTCTCTCTTGCTCCTCACATCTCCCTTTTTACGTCCTGCTGCTAGGCAAGATTCCGCTCCCGTGGAAAGTTCTGCCGATAGCCCTTTAGATGGGTTGGGAAAACCCCAAACCATCTATTTCCTCAAATCCAATTTTCTGGGCAAAAATTTCCAGATGGTTCCCATGTACACTGCATTTGTAAGGGGAATCAAGAGTGAGCGGCTCTTCCGAGGACATTTGTGGCATTTCGATATTAAGGCCATTCTCTACATTCATCGTGGCACATGCGTTGCACAAATCGTTGGGAACGTATGGTAAGGAATCACTCATGAACCGTGGAATCTATCCTCCCCTCGCTGGGGCCATCACACTCGAACGTCGTCTGGAAGTTCTCTCTCATAATATAGGCAATGTGCAGACAACGGGGTTTAAGAAAGATAAGCCGATCTTTGCCACTATTCTGGGGCACACCTCGGGGCCGTCCATTGCCGGTATTGATTTGTTTCCCTTGATTGATTCGCTGCGTCCGGATCGTTCGCAGGGTGTGCTGTCCCATACAGGAGAAACCTTAGATGTGGCGTTGCAAGGCCAAGGATTTTTAGTGGCGGAAACTCCGCAAGGGTTACGCTATTACCGGGGCGGGAAGTTGCAAAGAAATTTAGATGGGAACCTGGTGACCCATATGGGTGATCCCTTGCTTGGGAAAAAGGGGCCGATCAAATTGCCGCTGGGGCAAGTTGTCATTGATAACGCCGGAAATATCAGTGTGAATAATGTGAAGGTGGATACCTTGCGACTCGATCAAATCCCAAAGGGAGAAAATGTTGCGAAGGTCGGGGATTTATATTGGACGGTTCCCAAGAAGCCGACCCGAGCGCGTGAGACAACTGTGCATCAAGGGATGTTGGAAAAATCCAATGTGAATCCTTCGTTGGATATGGTGGAATTGATTAAAGTCACTCGGGAATATGAGCAAATGCAAAAGGCCATTCAGGCGATGGACGAAATGGCGAGTCAAGCCATACAAGCAGGTCGAGTTCAAGGGTAGAAAGTGAGAAGTGGGAGTGGAAAGTGAGAAGCAAAAGAGAAGAAGAGAGTCCGGATCTTTCCTCTTCTTACTCCTTACTTTTCACTCTATTGTGATTAAGAACAGAGAGGACCACTTATGATTCGAGCGATGCATACGGCTTCTACGGGCATGTTTGCGCAACAACTCAATATCGATACCATCGCCAACAACTTGGCCAATGTGAATACCACAGGCTTTAAGCGCAGTCGGGCGGAGTTTGCCGACCTTCTGTATCAAATTTCGCGTTTACCAGGAGCGAGTGCTTCGAATGTTGGAGTGTTTCCGGTCGGGATGCAGATTGGGTTGGGTGTGCGTCCCGTCACTGTGTCAAAAGAATATGTTCAGGGAAGTTTAAAGC
This sequence comes from Nitrospirota bacterium, assembly GCA_003228495.1. Taxonomy (GTDB): domain Bacteria; phylum Nitrospirota; class Nitrospiria; order Nitrospirales; family UBA8639; genus Nitrospira_E. The sequence goes on along the minus strand of QIDY01000277.1, from coordinate 6,920 downwards.
AAACATTTAATGAGTTGGATATGGCCATTGAAGGGGTCGGCTTCTTTCAAGTCACCCGTCCGGACGGCACGACTATGTATACCCGGGCTGGCTCGTTTAAACGCGACAGCACCGGCAATATGGTATCCGGGGACGGGGATCCATTGATCCCCAGTATCACCATCCCATCTGGAGCCTTGAAAGTGGATATTGGACAAGATGGCACCGTCTCTGCGCTGTTGCCGGGAGTCGCTCAGGCCACACAGGTGGGCCAGATCCAATTAGTACGATTCGATAACCCTTCAGGGTTGATTGCTCAAGGGAATAATTTGTTTACTGAAAGCACCTCTTCTGGCCCGGCCCAACAAGGGACACCGGGTTTTTCAACGGGATTCGGGTTGATCCAGCAGGGATTCCTGGAAATCTCTAACGTCAATATTGCCGATGAAATGGTGAATATGATTATGGCGCAACGAGCCTATGAACTGAATGCCAAGGTCATTCAGGCTTCCGATGACATGATGCAGGTTGTGAATACGTTGAGACGGTAAACGATGAGGAATATCCTGTTCATAGGACTGATGTTTGTAGGGGTGGCATGGTGCCCGGACGCTGGAAGCGTCTGGGCTGCCAAGGCTCAACATGGCCGTACCGTGGAACAAGCCGTTGTCGCGGGAGATTTTGAGCGGGCTATTTTTTCCGCGCTGATTCGTCGATATGGCCGCCCTCATCATCGTGTAAGCGTACGCGTCTTATTTCCCAAAAATCCCTTGATCGTTCCAACCGGACGACTTCATCTTGAGGTTGAGAAAATTGCCGGTGGGGCTCGAACGGGCCGTCGGTCTTTTCGAGTCGGACTGTTCATCAATGGGCAATTTATCAAGACCGTGAGTATTGTTGGAGAGGTGAAGGCACAGGCTACAGTGGTCACGCCTGTGCGATGGATCAAGCCGAAGGAAGTCGTGGTAGCAGAAGATGTGACGGTGCTGACCGTTGATGTGCCATCCCTGACGCATGATTTTGTTCTTGATCTGAATGACGTCATTGGTAAGGAAGTCCTTCGCCCTCTTCCTCCAAGCCAACCGATTCGGAAAATCGTGTTAGACGATCCTCCCATCATCCGTAAAGGCGATCGAGTGATGCTTGAAGTTCGCCAGGGGGGATTGTTGGTTCAGACGGTCGGTCTTGCGAAGGCTACCGGAAAATTCGGTGAAACAATCCCCGTAAAAAATCAAAACTCCGGGAGAGAAGTGGTGGGAAGGATCATGGGTTCAGGCTTAGTCGAGGTTGGGTTTTGAGCCACAGGTATGTCGGAGCCGGGCTGTGGTGCCTGGTGGCTAGTATAGGGCTGAATGGATTCATAGGGTGTGCGGGGCTTGAAAAGTCGCCACAGGTTGAAACCGAAACTCATATTCCCTCAGAACAACAGACAGCCGCATTGGGTTCCTTATGGGATGATGACAATGGCCGGGCGTATATGTTTGAGGATCGGCGAGCCGGTCGCGTTGGAGATATCGTCGTTGTCCAAATTGTGGAACAACACCGCGGTTCCAAGAAAGCCAACACTAAAGCAGATAGAGAAGCTTCTTACAATGCCTCGATGAGTGGAGGTCTTTTTGGTTTGAATCAAATCCTGGATACCTTGGCTGAAGTGTTTGATGCTGAGGCCTCCACAGGAAATACATTTGAGGGGGAAGGATCCACGAGTCGGGAAGATACGTTAACCGGGATCATTGCTGCCACAGTGGTCGAAGTGTTTCCCAATGGCGATCTTCGCATCGAGGGAAAACGCGAGGTGACCGTGAATAGTGAGAAACAGACGATGACGATTAAAGGAATCGTCCGGCGAATCGATCTGGACACTCAAAATACGGTCTTATCGACAGCAGTAGCCAATGCGGAAATCTCCTATACGGGCTTAGGCGTTGTGGATGATGTACAGCGTCCCGGTTGGCTGATGCGTATTTGGAACTGGGTTACACCGTTTTGAGGAAGTAAGTAGTGAAAAGTAAGGAGTAAGGAGAGAAAAGGGAGAAGTGAAGATAAAGGCGTGAGGCGTAAAGCGTAAGGCTAGGGAATAAGTGGAGAGTGAAAAATAAGGAGTAAGAAGAGGAAGGTGAGACGGAAGAAGTGAGGAGCAAGAGAGATGAAACGAGTTCTACTCTTTCCCCTCCTTAGTTCCTTACTTTTCAATACTCACTTTTTTTTTGGAATGAGGAGTTCTGAGTGAAGGATTATAGGAATCGATGGATGCACCCCTCTTGCTGGGTGGTGGTCGTATTATTGATGGCCTCATGGGTTTCCCCGCTGGGTTTTGGATTTGTCGGCCCTGTTACGTCCGAGGCGGCCCGTATAAAAGATATTTCCTCGATTGAGGGTGTTCGAGACAATCAGTTGATTGGCTATGGCTTGATTGTGGGCCTGGATCGAACCGGTGATTCGGTAGTTGGCGGGCAATTTACGGCACAAGCAATTATTTCGATGTTGAATACCATGGGAATTAATCTAAAAATTAATCCCATTCAGTTGCTCACGCGGAATACTGCGTCCGTAATGGTGACGGCCAAGCTTCCTCCGTTTGCGAGGCCTGGAATGAAATTAGATGTTCAGGTGTCTTCAATGGCGAATGCCAAAAGTTTGAAAGGGGGCACGCTGTTGATGACTCCGCTCAAAGCGGCAAATCAAAAGGTGTATGCTGTGGCCCAGGGCCCGATTTCCACATCGGGATTTGAAGCTGGAAGTGGTGGTACCACGGTGGTAAAAAACCAACAATCTGGTGGAATTATTCCCGGCGGCGCCATTGTGGAACGTGCTGTTCCTATTAATATGGATGCATGGGACATGTTTTCCTTAACCATGCACCACGCAGATTTTACGACGGCCTTGCGGGTCTCTGAAGTTATTAATGCACATGTGGGAAAGGGCTTGGCTTCTGCGGTGAGCTCTGGGCAAGTTCAAGTCTCGGTGCCTGAACGGTTTCAAGGAAAAATCGTCCAGATGATTGCCGCGGTTGAAGGGTTGAATGTCGATGTGGATATGAGTGCGAAGGTGGTGGTGAATGAACGGACCGGCACGATTGTCATGGGTGAGCATGTTCGACTGGCGAGTATGGCGATTTCCCATGGCAACCTGACGATCAAGATTCAAACGCAGTTTAATGTTTCTCAACCGGAGGCGCCGGGCTTTATTGGGAGGGGAGGGCGTGCAGCTGGTAGAACTGTGGTGACCCCGGATGTTGAAACTGAGGTCGAAGAAGAGGAAAGTCGGGTGATTCAAGTTGATGGTTCCGTGACGCTTGGTGATTTGGTGAAGGCCCTGAATTCAGTAGGGGTCACCCCTCGTGATTTGGTGGCGGTCCTGACTGCCGCGAAAGCGGCGGGTGCCTTGCAAGCTGAATTAGAACTAATCTAGGAGCAGTAAGGAGTGAGAAGTGGGGGGTAAGGAGTAAGTAGGGGGAAATGCCCGAACTCTCTTCTTTTGATTGTTACTCCTTACTCCTCACTTTCTAGACTGAAGGAGATATCACATGATTAACGGAATTGGGACGCTTGAGACTTCACAAATCACGCATGCTCTAGCCGGAACGAAGGTGGATCAGATTGAGCAATTGGCCAGACGAGGAGAATTGTTACGCGCCAGTCAAGAGTTCGAATCCTACTTTTTGTCCTATTTAATGAAAGTGATGCGAGATACCGTCCCCAAGGGAGAATTGACAGCCAATAAGATGGGAGAAATGTACTATTCCTTTTATGACGAAGAAATCGGTAAACGGGCTGCTCAGGCTGGTGGCATAGGGCTTTCTGCCTTTGTTTTAGAGGCTGTGGCCCGGAATGAAGATTTGGCTCGTTCACCCGCTAATCTTTCCTCTTCTGTGAAATCTTAGGATGTTCAGTAAAGTTTTATGGTGTTGCCTCCGATAGATAAAGATAAGGAGGCATGATGCCATGACCATACCGGGCCTTGATCCCAGTGGAGAACTGGGGAGACTGTTCTTTCAAATCCAATCCAAATCCGGCCATGACAAGGATGTACGTCATCCGCCCACGACATCACGAGGAGCCACTGATGCCGTGGACCTTTCCGGGTTGGCGCAAGACATTCGCATATACTCTTCTCGTGCGGCCCAATTACCTGACCTTCGAACCGACAGGATTCAACAGATTCAACAGACGTTGGCCCAGGGAAGTGAGTTGGCGACGCCAGAACAGCTGGCTGACGCGATTGCTCGGGAGACGATTCTCAACGATCTGGGTTCGTAAGCGTCTCGAGTTGAAAAGGAGGGTGGGAGTTTGATGAACCGTACTCATGAGACGTGGGATAACCTTTTGGTGCTCTTAGGAAAGATGCGTTCAGCCTTTCACGAATTCATGATCCTGCTTCGTGACGAGGAACGTATCCTGCTTGGGATGGATCGAAAAGGGATCGCTGATGTGACGGAAAAGAAAGAGCAATCTTTAGATATGATGCGCCGATACGAGCAGCAAGTGGTGGCCGTGCTGCAGGAACTTGGGGGGTCTGAACATCAGGGGCGGTTTGGTGTGTGGTTGCAGAAGGCGCGACAACCTCAAGCATCTTCTGCCAAGACGATACTCCAGGAATTAGGTGGTCTGACTCACGCGATTCAAGCGCAAGGAAAAAAAAACGAGGCACGCCTACGCCGGACGCAACATGTGGTTCGAGAAGCGATTAACCTCATTTATACCGGCTTAGGAACCGGTCCGGTGTATCAAGGATCCGGGGCCCTTCATTACTCCTCGGTTCCCGGTTCGGTCCATCTCCGCGGATAGGTGTTGTATGGGAGGCATTAATAACATCTTCAATATTGCTCGTTCGGGAATACAGGCTAATCAGCAAGGGCTGGCCACGGTTTCCCACAACATTGCCAACATCAATACCAAGGGCTACTCTCGCCAAGAAGTGGTGTTAGAGGCCAATCGACCGGTTGGGGGAGTGATTGGGAGCGGAGTGCAAGTCGCCTATGTCCGACGAACCGTCGATATTTTTTTAGAAAAACAATTAGCTGCCGGGAATGAAGATCTTGGGTTCACTGCCGCGCGTGCGAGTTATTTATCTCAGGCGGAAGGCATTGTCACGGAAACCGAAAACTCAGGGCTCTCGAATGGTATGACGGAATTTTTTAATGCCCTTCGGGATGTGGCGACCAATCCGGAGAGTCCCATCCAGCGAACCGTTCTTTTGGCTAAGGCGGAATCGTTATCCCAGGTCTTTGTGGATCAAGCCCAGGCGTTCAATCAAATCCGCTTAGACATCAATCAGGAAATGAATCGTCAGATTGAAACCATTAATGGCTTGGCGGTTCGTATTGCCTCTCTGAACGATAACATTTTCAAAGCGGAATCTAGCGGGCGCGAAGCCCCGGATTTGCGTGATCAACGAGGTGTCGCGATTAATGATTTGTCCGAATTGGTGGATATTGAACAAGTGCAATTGCGGGATGGCATTGGTATTAATGTTGGCGGGCAATTGCTGATTGGCGGGAACCAGGCCAACTCATTGACTACGATTCCGGATGCCGATAATCCACCCTTTCATGATGTGGCATTTGTCCGCAGTGACGGCTCGACGTTTGCCATTTCCCCTCTCATTCGAGGGGGCAAAATCGGTGGACTTCTAAGCGTCCGGGACACGGACATCGTGGCGTTTCAAGATCGCCTCGATCGCTTGGCAGCGGTGTTAGTGAATGAATTTAATCAGCAGCATCAGGTTGGTTTTGCGTTGGATGGAACAACCAATAATCTCTTTTTCTCGGCTTTAACCCCTCAGGCGCCATTGGCAAGCGATACCAATAGTGGAAATGCCATAGGGAGTTCCCTTGCGATTACCGATGCCACTCTTTTGACCTTCCAGAATTACCAGGTGCAATTTTCAAGCACTTCTGTCTATTCCATTGTGAATTCGACGACGGGATCCACTGTTACTTCTGGAAGTTATACATCTGGTGTGGCCATCAACTTTGATGGGCTTGATGTCGTGATAACCGGTACACCGGCAGCGGGCGATTTCTTTGAACTGAGCGCTCAAAAAGGTGCGGCTCAACGTTTTGGTCTCGTCTTATCGAATACCGACAAAATTGCGGCCGCTTCTACCGCGTTTGGTGTTCCCGGTAATAATATCAATGCGCTTTCGCTGGTTGATATCCAGACGACGCGTCAGACAACGCTCGGGAATTCAACCTTGAACGATTATCAGACAATTACGATTGGGGATGTAGGAAACGCGGCGCGGGAATCGAATCTGGCTTTGACGACGACGACGATTGAAGTCGACCAACTTAAAAGTTTGCGTGAAAGTGTGTCCGGGGTGTCTTTGGATGAAGAACTCACGAACTTATTGAGTTTTCAACGGTCGTTTGAAGCTTCAGCTCGACTGATTACGATGGCCGATGAATTATTTCAAACGGTCTTGGCGATGGGCCGTTAAGGGAATGAATGAGCACTCAGTGTGTGAGAGCCTTCGACATTTCATGTTTCCCATGCCGAGACCGGAGGGAGGTTGTTTTTCATGCGGGTGACTGAACGTCAGCAAGTTGAAGCCCTCGTAACATCTCTGCGGGATTTGCGCACGAATATTTTTGAACGAACCGAACAAATTTCTTCAGGGAAGCGTGTGAATCGTCCGTCGGATGATCCTGTAGCCGCTGAACGGATCAACCAATTCCGGAATCTGTTAAGGACAACTGAACGGCGCTTATCAACGGTGAATGAGGCCGTTGGTCGATTAAATTTATCGGATAGTGTGTTGGAGCAGGCGGGGAATTCGATCCAACGTGCGAAAGAATTATCCATTCGGATGCGAAATGAAACTAACACGGATGTTGAACGCCGCAATGCTGCGCAAGAAGTTCAGCAACTGATTGAAGGAATAGCTGGCGTGGCCAATACGGAATTAAATGGACGGTTTATTTTTGCCGGAAGTCAAAC
>QIDY01000036.1 GCA_003228495.1 Nitrospirota bacterium | reverse complement strand
CGGTCGCTGCGATGAGACCGTCACTCACCGGAATGGGTTTTCCTTTCTTTTGGGAGCCGGCCAGAATTTCCCCCCATAATCTGGTGGTTTCCACATCAATAACCAACATATTCTGACGATAATCATTTTCTAATCGAATGAGTTTGTTCCGCAAATCACGCTTTCTCTTGCTTTCATTCAGCAGATAAATACCCTTGGTAATTTCACCAACCGTCAAAACAGAAAAATATGTATCATTCGGGTTCAATACGGAAATACGCTTACGCACTTTTTCAGACCCGCCTTTGCGCCACAATTCGGAAACCACGCAGGTATCGAGCAAGACTCTCATAGATCAACCTTCCTGGAAAGTGATTTGTCACGCTTGAAATCCACACCATCCAAATCAAGATGTCCTTCGAGTAAAAATTCTATGAAATTTGGCTTTTGACCTGTCAAATTTTGATATTCATCTTCTGAGATGACCACCACCCTATCTTCACGTCGGGATACCCGTTGAGGTCCCTCCACAAGCGCTTTATTGACAAGTTCACTAAATCGGTTTTTGGCCTCAGCCAGTTTCCATTCCATGCCCACCTCCATTTATGTCTAGATTGTCTAGATTTAGAATAGCATTAAAAAAGCAAGACGGCAAGGTGTAGATCTTGCTCAAATTAATCTTGATGCGACTTGCTGCCTTGTTGGGTGTCCTGAAGAATCCTGTTCCATTCTTTTCTTTAAAAATTTCGAACGGGCCCTTACCCCTTGAACTTGCGCCATCTTCCCTATTGGGCATTTTCCTGTGAGTTGAGAACGGGTTGGTAGAAAGTCTGTGAAGACGACTGAATTGATCGATGGCCGGATAGCTGTCAGGATTCGGCGGGCTTTAATTGAGAAGAACCGCTCCGGTGTCAAATAGGACCGTGGCACCAAGAATAATGGTTATGACGCCGACACAACCCTGGAGTCCATTATGAAGCCAAGTGAATGAATGCGCCGAATATTGGAGCGGAAGCGAGATGATGAAAGAGAGGGCGGCCATGCCGGCTATAGAACCCAGACCAAAAATGCCAATATAGATGAGTCCGGTGAGTGGTGAAAGAATGGTCTGTAGTGTGAGGATTATGAGTGCGGCGGATCCTGCCATTCCATGCATGAAGCCAACCATTAATGCCCGGTAGGGAAAACCTTGTGGGTGAACATGATGGTGCGTGAAAGCGGTATGAGCGGATTCACCCTTATGGGAATGGGCATGGAAGTGCGGTGATCGATTAGGATGTTGATGGACATGAAAGTGGATGCGTTCGGTGATGATTTTTCGTAAGACGTCAATTCCTAACCCCACTAACATACATCCTACTAAGAATTCCAACCCCTGAGCCAAACGTTCAGGGACGACCGATTCCAATAAAAATATGAGGGAACTGAATAAGATGAGCGTGAGGGTGTGTCCGAGTCCCCACACCAACCCCTGTCTTATTGAATAGGAAATGGAGTGGCTTTTGGTCGCAAGCGTGGCGACTGCGGCTACGTGGTCAGCCTCAAAAGCATGGCGCATGCCGACTAAGAATCCAAAACCAAAGAGCGTGAACATGGAAAAATATCCTTAATGGGAAATGCCATTTGTTGGCGATACGAATGTCATCGTATCATTCTGGCATCCGGTCTGTAAGGTGTGGTGGACGATGAGGTCGGGAATCTTAGATGGGAATGTTGAAAAAAGCCGCCAGCAGCGTTCTCCCCCTTTTGTCGTGCTCACGTACTGAGAGTACGCTCCGCGCGCCAAAAAGGCTGCGGCCTTGCTGGACGGACTTTTTTGACCATTCCCCTCGGCTGCTGACATCAGTTGCACCTCGGGCATTTACGTGCCATGGGAGAAAAATATTCAACAGGTCCTAGATGAAAATATGACGGCCTCTGTATAGTGAATCCTGCACACATTTCCTTTACGGCAACCTTCATCTTTGATGACAAGGCATAATATTGAATATTACCATTGAGGAGAACAAAAAAAATCCTCTGTGAGCGTAGGCTCACAGAGGATTGTCGTCGATGTTATTGGAGAAAGAATATTTATTTGAAGCGTTTATTAAATTCTTTGATCACTTCGTTGGTGAGATCCAAGCCATCTCGATGATAGAGGACAATTTTGAGCGTGGTCTGGCTTCCCTTATCAATGACCACATCAAATCCATGCCGTTTTGCGACGATGCTGGTAGCTTGCTGAATTTTCTTCATATATTCTTGGACGAGTTCTTTTTGTTTTTGTCCAAGTTCTGCTTGAAATTCCTGACCGCGTTTTTGCCAATCTTGAAATTTTTGTGTGAACCGGTCCTGCCGGCGCTTTTTTTCTTCATCGCCGAGGGTAGAAGAAGCTGAATTCAGTTCCTCTTGTAGTTTCTCTAACTCCTTTTGGTCGTTTTTCATGACCGTTTCTCGGGCTTGGGCATGTTCTTTCAGACCTGCCAAAGCTCGACTGCCAGCTTTAGATTTTTCAATGACGGATTGGGGATCAATCACGCCCACACGAAATGAATCCTTTTTGGCTGCCAATGCCAGCTCACCTGTAACACTGAGGGCGCAGAGCCCGGCTATCACCACTAAACAAATTTGTTTTGATCGTTGAACATTCCACAACATCGTCTTCATCATACGTTTCCCTCTAGGTAATTAAGGATGGGATTTCGTCGGTCGGTCGGACCGTACGAATTCTGAAAATTTTTAGAAAACCTCGTGAGGTTACCCAGGCCGCCTGAGCCTGTCAAGCCGATAAGATTGATTCACTCACCGAAACGGCTTTTTGCTATGATCAGGGTCTTTTCATTGGTAGGATCTGCTTGGTGTCGACTCATGAGTGAACCATTGCAAGCCCTGAAAATTGTGTGTTTCGGAGATAGTTTAACGTTAGGGTATCAATCCCCAACCCCTCGTTCGCCATTCGTGGACAACAGGCCTTATGGCGAGTACCTGCAAGAATGGCTGGGTACCCGAGGACACGTTGTTATTCACGGCGTATGTGGGGAAACGACGCAGGATATGCGATTGCGATTTCAAAAGGATGTGCTCTGCCCTGGCCCTCATGTTGCCATCATTCTTGGGGGAACCAATGATTTAGGTTGGGGCATAACCCCTGATGCGATTATGGACAACCTCACGTTTTTTTACGACCAAGCGCAAGCTCAGGGAATTCTCCCTGTTGCCGTGACGGTTCCGTCATTGCGAGATGACGCCGGCCAAGATGATGAATCTGAAACGGGCCAACCCGGACAAGGAGTGACAGCCGCGGTGGAGCGAGCCATAGCTTTGCGGGTCTTGCTGAATCAATCGATCAAAGAACTGGGCCATGAACAGCAATTCCCAGTGGTGGATTGGTTTACCGATACCTGTGAATCACAGGCCCAATCCTTAGCTCCTGAATTTTCGAATGATGGGTTACATCTGAACACGGCGGGATATCTGAAATTAGCCGAATTAGTGTGGAATCAAGTCTTGGCAGATCTGTTGAATACGCAAAAATAATTGGTCAATGATAGATACACTGTGAAGGTGGAGCCCTAAGAGTTTGAGCTGGGGGAGGTGGAAGCCCCAGCACTTGATCCCGATGAGCCAGACGAACTCGATGAGCCCGATGAACTCGTTGAACTTGATGAAGACGTGCTACTGCTACTGCTTGATGAACTATCGCTACCGGTTTTACCCTCGGAACTTCCTTTGCTGTCGGATTTAGCATCCGAGCTTTTCACTTCCGTCTTTTCACCTTTATTCTCGGATTTTGTTCCAGGCTCTTTGAGCTTATCGGAATAGTCGGTCACATACCATCCTGTTCCCTTAAACATGATGGCCGGGGCAGAAATGAGTTTATCCACGGGTTTGGCTTCAGCACAGCCAAATTGGTCGCAGGTTTTGACCTGTGGGTCAGAAATCTTCTGCTTCAGCTCGAACTGTTTCCCACAACTGGTACATTTATATTCGTAAATCGGCACGTGTTACCTCCTCCAATATAAACGATCTTTCACATTTTACGAGAGAATTCGTGTGGTTCAGATAAGGCATTTTCTCTAAAGGTCAAGATGATCGCCCAACTTTTCCAATTAAACACACCCACGTCTGTAGGGCGAAAAGAGATGGCTATTGCAATCGTTCAATAGCTGTGGCGAGTTGATGAATACCTTCCTCAATAACCGTTAATGGGCCGGTATAGGAAAACCGAAGATGTGAATTTGCTCCAAAGGGCTCTCCCGGCACACAGGCCACTTTTGCTTCATTCAGGAGAAAATCAGCTAGATCAAACGGGGTGGCCAAGGCTTTTCCCTGAAAACGGCGACCCAATAATTTGGTTACGTTGGGAAAGGCATAGAACGCCCCGGCCGGCATAGGGCAGTGGATGCCGGAAATACGATTGAAGCCTTCCACAATGGCTCGGCGTCTGACATTCAATTCTTTGACCATGTGTGCAATAAATTGCGATCCGCCTTGTAGCGCCCCCACCGCGGCTTTTTGTGCAATGGATGTTGGATTTGAGGTGCTTTGGCTTTGAATATTTCCCATGGCTTTGAGAATTGGTTCGGGGCCTGCCGCATAGCCGATGCGCCAGCCGGTCATGGAATAGGTTTTCGAGACACCATTGACAATCACCGTATGATGAACCATATCGGGATTAACTGTAGCGATAGAACAATGTTGATGGTCGTCATATATCATCTTTTCGTAAATCTCATCGGAAATCACGAGCAGATTATGTTGAATTGCCAGGGCGGCAATGCCTTCGAGAGTCTCTCGGTCATACATGCTGCCGGTCGGATTGCAAGGGGAATTTAGGATTATGGCTTTGGTCTGCTCGGTGATGATGGCTTTCAATGCCGATATATCAATTGCGAAATTATTGGCTTCCGAAGTGGGTAGAAACACGGGTGTGGCATCAGCGACGAGAATCTGTTCAGGATAAGAGACCCAATAAGGCGAGGGAATAATCACCTCATCTCCAACCTCAAACAAGGCCAGGGCCAAGTTGAAGAGAGTGTGCTTGGCACCGCAGGAGACCACAATCTGTGAACGCGAGTAGGTGAGGCCTTGATCGGTTTGAAATTTTTCAATAATGGCATCTTTGAGCTCATCGATGCCGGTGACCGCTGTGTATTTGGTAAATCCTGCCTGAATCGCGTTCACGGCGGCTTGTTTTGCTGCATCCGGTGAATCAAAGGAAGGCTCGCCGGCAGTAAAATCAAAGACCCGTTGGCCTTGGGCCACCAGCGCCTTGACCGTAGCTGAAAGTTGTAAGGTCGGGGAGGGCGTAATGCGTGTGGTGCGCGAAGCTAGTTTCATAATTGAGTCATTCGTAATTGGACTTTAAGGCGATTGGCTACTTCGGGATGTAAAAAGTCATGGAGGGGGCCGCCGACGGATGCCACTTCTTTCACCATACTGGATGTGAGGTACGAATATTCTTCGCTCGCCATCAAAAACATGGTTTCCAAGTTCTGATCGAGTTTCCGGTTCAGCAATGCCATTTGAAATTCATGTTCAAAATCGGAGACCGCCCGAAGACCCCGGATGATCGCCTGAGCGCCTCGTTGCCTCACGTACTTGACCAGCAGACCGTCAAAAGGTTCAACAACCACCCCCGTAAGGTCTTGAGTTGCAATTTTGGCTAATTCAACGCGTTCCTTGAGATCGAATAATGGGGTCTTGCGAGGATTAGGCGCGACAGCGACCACAACCTGTTGGACTAAACGAAGGCTCCGTGCGATGACGTCGGCGTGGCCAAGGGTAATAGGATCGAATGTACCTGGATAAATGCCTATGGTCATGGCTCAAGATTAAACATGTAATGCAACACCTGTGTGTGATTGGGGCCGATAAAATGTCAAGGCGGTATCTCCATACTTGGCCGTCCGGGTAAAAGCCCACTGACCAATGGAAGATGGCGGCGTCATTTTAGAAAAATGTTCATAAATAATGTGGCCATTGTTGGCAACCAAATTTGCAGTTTCAATCTGTGTGAGAATTTGGTGGCTGTGTTCGAATCGATAGGGAGGGTCAATATACAGTACCTCGAACGGTCCCCATCCTACCAAAAGTTGGTTTTGGATGGCGAGTGCCATATCCTGAACTATCACTCGACTTTGTGCGTCCAAATGGAATTGCGCTAGGGTGCTTTGAAGTATTAGACCAGCTTCAAGGTTTTGCTCGACAAAGACCGCTTTCGCGGCCCCTCGACTTAGGGCTTCAAGCCCGATGGCCCCACTGCCCGCAAACAAATCGGCAATACAAGCACCCGGAATAATCGGGCCTAAAATGGAAAATAACGCTTCTCGGGCCCGGAGCGATGTCGGACGAATCCCCTGTCCCTGTACTGTGGGAATTTTCCGACCTTTCAGGAGCCCCGTAATGATCCGTATGGATGAGGTCATCATGTTCTGCTGGAACCATAGCATAGATCTCAAAACCCCAACAATCAAAAGGGTTTAGCCATTAGGGTAAGCTTTGACGGAATGAAAATGCCATGCGTATAGTGAAGGAAATCTGTACTATTGGAGTCTGTTGGTGGAATGAAGCCCTCGTCCTTCAAAAAAGGGATTTCGTCTTGGCCGGTACAAGAACGACCGAGAGAAATGCTGCTGTCTCACGGTCCGGAGGGATTGTCCGATGCCCAACTTCTTGCCATTTTGCTACGGATTGGACGACCGGATTCCTCAGCAGTCGAGGTCGCTATGGATTTATTGGCGCAATTGGAAGGCCTGCGAGGTTTGGCCAACCGCAGTTTAGAGGAACTCTGTGCCATTCCAGGGATTGGTCCTGCTAAAGCCGCACAAGTTCTGGCAGCGGTGGAATTGGGCAAGCGAGCCTTGGCAACACCGTTAACCGAGGGCAAACGGATACAAGGGAGCAAGCATATTTTTCAACATTATTACCCCTTGTTGCGAGATATGCGCCATGAAGTGTTTAAAGCGGTTCTCTTAGACGCGAAGCATAGCGTCATTCGTGATTTTACGGTGTCGCAAGGAAGTTTGACTGTGAGCATTGTCCATCCCAGGGAAGTATTCAACATTGCCGTGCGGGAATCGGCTGCGGCGATTATTTTTGTCCACAATCATCCCAGTGGCGATCCGCGGCCCAGCGAAGAAGATCATGCCCTCACACAGCGATTGATCGCGGCCGGAGAAATTTTGGGGATTCGCGTGTTGGATCATATCGTCATCGGTGATGGAAAATACGTGAGTTTTGCAGATGAGGGATTTTTCACCACTACGTCGTAACCCAAACGACGCATGTGGTGTCTTCTTTGTTCTCCAATATACTCCGAAGTAGCTTTTAATTAGAAATTCATGGTAAAAATACGTGTGAATAATTTGCAAATTCCTGGAAAATTTTCTCCTGTGCTGTGTTGGTATTTCTAAACTCCTGATAAATTGTTATGGCGCATATTTCTCAGAATGAAGTTGAACATGTGGCCAAGTTGGCGAGACTGGAATTAACCGAAACCGAAAAGACTCTCTTTGGCGAACAGTTGAGTCAGATCTTGACGTTTGTCGAGCAGTTACAAGAGGTACCGACGGAAGGAATTCCACCAACCGCCTCGGTCGTCGAACAGGAATCGGTATTGCGTGAAGATGTTCCCCGGGAAGGGTTGTCTCGAGAACAAGCGTTGAGTAATGCTCCGGAAACCAGTGAAGGATTTTTCGTAGTCCCCAAAATTTTAGGGAAATAGCCCTACGCAGGGCTTGTGGATTTTTTTGAGAAGCAAACTAGAGGAAACAAGAATGTATCGACAATTATTACGTTGCAAAATTCATCGGGCGACTGTGACGGAGTCCGACTTAGAATATGAAGGCAGTTTGACCATTGATGAAGAATTGATGGATGGAGCTGGGATCTTACCTTATGAACTCGTGATGGTCTCGAACCTCAATAACGGGGAGCGCTTCTCGACGTATGCGCTTCCGGGTGCGCGAGGCAAAGGTGACGTTATTCTCAATGGGCCCACAGCCCGCAAGGGTGTAACCGGTGATAAGATTATTATCTTTTGCTATGAATTTTTTAATGACGATGAGGCCAAACGTCATGTTCCAAAAATTATCCAAGTCGATGAACGAAATGCTATTCGTGTAACCGAACCTGCTTGAAATGCTTGTTTGCCGGCATAATCTCTCTCTACTCTGAAAGTATCGATACTGTATGGCGTTGTTTAAGCTTACGTTAAAAGAGTTACAGGAAAAGTTTACCAGTGGTGAAATCAGCGCAGGAGAAATTGCGCGTGCGTACCTGCTTCGGATCAGTCAAGTCGAATCAAAAATCAAGGCGTATATTAGTGTCAATTCCAAGGAATCTCTCCTGGAAAACGCTCAAGCCATTGATGATGGGCTGAAAGCTTGGCGCAAAACGGAACCCTTGATGGCTATGCCGCTGGGCATTAAAGATAATATTTGCACGGAAGGAATGCGAACGACTTGCGGATCCCGGATGCTTGAGCATTTTGTCCCGCCTTATAATGCGACCGTGATGACAAGGCTGAAAGCGCAGCAACCTTTGATTCTCGGTAAAACCAACCTGGATGAATTTGCGATGGGGTCTTCGACCGAACATTCGGCGTTTGGCCCTTCGAGAAACCCGTGGAGTCAAAAACATATTCCTGGGGGTTCGAGTGGTGGGTCTGCTGCGGCTGTCGCTGCGGATGAATGTGTGGCCGCTTTAGGATCAGATACAGGGGGATCTATTCGTCAACCGGCGGCATGCTGTGGAGTGGTAGGATTGAAACCGACGTATGGACGGGTTTCTCGCTATGGCTTGGTGGCCTTTGCGTCGTCGTTAGATCAGATCGGGCCTATTACCAAGACCGTAACCGATGCTGCCATCATGTTGAATGCCATTGCCGGCCATGACCCATTGGATTCGACATCGGCAAATCGGGATGTGCCGGATTTTACGAAATCTACCAAAAAGAAAGATCTTAAAAAACTGGTCATTGGTATTCCACATGAATATTTTGCGGAAGGGCTGGACACTGAAGTCGCGGAGAAAATTCACGAGGCCATTCAAGTCTTAGGAGGGATTGGAGGAAAGATTCAAGATGTGACGCTGCCTTCAACGGGACGGGCAATTGCCACGTATTATCTTATTGCGACCGCCGAAGCCAGCTCGAATCTCGCACGGTATGACGGGGTCAAATATGGCTTTCGTGCTAAAGAATCCCAAGAACTGGCTGAAATGTATCATAGCACACGATCGCAAGGGTTTGGCCCGGAAGTGAAACGCCGCATCATGCTCGGGACGTATGCGCTGAGTGCCGGGTACTACGAGGCCTATTATGGCAAAGCCCAAGCGGTGCGGACGATGATTCAACGCGATTTTGATGCAGTCTTTCAAGAGGTTGATGTATTGGTCAGCCCGGTTATGCCGACTCCAGCGTTTCAACTTGGTGAGCGGCTACAGGATCCCCTGCAGATGTATTTATCAGATATCTATACGATTCCAGCAAATTTGGCCGGGTTGCCGGCTATTTCTATTCCCTGTGGGTTGAGTTCAAAAGGCTTGCCAATTGGGTTACAACTCATGGGGCGCCGGTTTGAAGAAAATATTGTGCTACGGGCTGCGTATGCCTATGAACAAGCCACCAACTGGCGAAGTAAACGACCGGTGATCCGGTCTTGAAAGGATAACGAAGCATGGTGGATTTGGCCGTGATGATCATTGCTGTGGCTGTGGTCGTGTTAGTGGGTTATCTGGTTCCGACTATTCTGCAAGTGAAGCGAACGGTGGGGCAGTCGGAGCGCCTGCTCATTCGGCTGAATCATGAATTGCCGGGAATGTTAAAAGAGGTAAAAGGGACGAATGAAAATATCCGTGCCTTAACCGACCAAGCTCGGGTGGGGGTTGATCGGGCAACGATATTTCTCAATGCCGTTGGCGATGTGGGACAAACGGTAAACCAGATTCATCAAACAGTTCGTGGAAGAGGCGGGACAGTCCTGGTTGGCTTGACCAGTCTTCTCGCGGGAATTAAGGCCGTCACCTCGACGGTGAAACACCGGGTTCATAAAGAACCGAAAGAAAAGAAGGAGGATCTACCTAATGGTGACTAATTCAGGAGCTTCAGCCGGATCGGTAGCACTAGCATTTTTGAGTGGAGCGTTGTTGGGTGCCGTGACCGCGGTGATGTTAGCACCCCAAGCCGGTCGAGATTCCCGGGAGCGTGTTACCGGCTATGCTCGTCGAACGGGTGAAGACTTGCGAGATTTAAAAGACCGTGCCACGGATGCCGTCGAAGAAGTTGTGGGTCGAGGCCGGGAATTGGTCGATGAAATCTCCTGTGCCGCGCGGGAGGCCTTAGATGCTGGGCGAGAGGCCATGCGTCGTGAACGGGAGATGAATTCGCAGGATTAGTGGCGGTGTCGAACTGTCAAGGAGCCTGCCCGAGATTAGTGATCGTCACGAGGTGGTGCCGGCTTGAGGCAGGCTTTTCGATCGTTTGAGGCGAATGGTCAGGACTATTTAAGGAAAAGGATTGGAGAATCTGGCCAAATCCGGCGCCACAGCAGTAGATCAATCTAATTTCGGACAGGCTCCTGGAGAATCTCGTTACAACCCTATGACTTTTGAACCCGTCATTGGAGTTGAAGTTCACGCGCAACTCCGGACACGCACCAAACTGTTTTGCGGGTGTCCGACTTCCTTTGGGCTTCCTCCCAATACACAAGTCTGTCCCGTCTGTTTAGGGCTACCGGGAAGCCTGCCTGCTCTGAATCAACGAGCAGTTGAGATGGCGGTTCGTACGGGCTTAGCTCTCAACTGTGAATTGATTTTTTCCAATCAATTTTCCCGAAAGAATTATTTTTACCCGGATCTGCCCAAGGGATATCAAATTTCTCAATATGATTTGCCGATTTGTGGACCCGGATGGTTGGAAATCTCGGTTCATGGAAAGAGTAAAAAGGTTCGCATCCGACGAGCTCATTTGGAAGAGGATGCCGGGAAAAACGTTCATAATGAACAAGGCGAAGGCAGTCATGTGGATTTGAATCGGGCCGGAACGCCCCTGTTGGAAATTGTGACAGAGCCCGATCTGTATTCCTCAGACGAAGTTGATGCCTATTTGAAAGCGCTACGGGACCTGTTGGTCTATTTGAATGTCTGTGATGGGAATATGGAGCAGGGCAGTTTCCGATGTGAACCGAATGTCTCGCTTCGTCCTCAGGGCCAGGACACCCTGGGCACGAAGGTGGAATTAAAAAATATCAATTCTTTTCGTTATGCCAAAGATGCACTCAATTATGAAATAATTCGTCAAGCCGAATTGTTGGGGGAAGGCGGAGCTGTCCAGCAGGAGACACGGTTGTGGGATGTCAACAAAGGCCAGACCGCCGTGATGCGGAGCAAAGAAGCCGCACATGATTATCGCTATTTCCCCGATCCGGATCTGTTGCCTGTCACACTTGATTCCCAGTGGATAGAAGAACTTTCTCACACGATTCCTGAGTTGCCTTCGTCACGTCTACAACGATTTGTGCAGGACTACCACTTATCTGAGTACGATGCAGCTGTTCTGACTGATTCCAAAGGATTGGCCGACTATTTTGAATCATGTGTGACACATTTTCCTCATCCCAAAACGGTGAGCAATTGGATGACGGGTGAACTTCTTCGCGAACTCAATGCATCCGGCATTTCACCTGAGGCCTCTCCGGTGAGTCCCGAACGATTAGTTGAGCTGTTGCAACTCGTCGATTCTGGAACGGTGAGTTTAAAAGCTGCACGCGAACTGTTCCCTGAACTCTATTCGACGGGAATGACGCCTGAGCAATTAGTCAAAGAGAAAAGCCTTGTCCAAGTATCTGATGAAGGACAATTGAACGTCATCATTGAGGAGGTCTTGTCGAAACATTCGGCTCAAGTGGAGCAATATCGTGGGGGCAAAGAAGCTGTGTTGGGTTTTTTAGTCGGACAGGTCATGAAGGCTTCGAAAGGTAAAGCCAATCCTGGCAAAGTGAATGAGTTATTGAAATGTTCACTGGCCTCTTGATCTAAAGTGTCTTTCAGGGTACACATAGATTATAGGCGTATGAATCAAAAGGAACGACGATAAATTATGAGTGCCATACACGACATCACGGCACGGATGATTCTGGATTCTCGTGGAAATCCTACAGTGGAAGTTGATGTGCGATTAACGAGTGGAGTGGTCGGGCGGGCAGCGGTTCCATCAGGTGCGTCGACAGGCACACGGGAAGCGTTGGAGCTTCGTGATGGGGATAAAAAACGATGGATGGGGAAAGGTGTGTCCAAAGCCATTACGGGCATTCATAAACGCATGCTTCCGGCTTTGCGGGGAATGGAGGTGCAGAATCAAGCTGAAGTGGATGCACGACTTATTCAATTAGATGGCACCAAAGGGAAAATTCGTCTAGGAGCCAACGCCACCTTAGGTGTATCGATGGCTGTGGCATGTGCGGCTGCACAGGAACTGGGGGTACCCCTGTTTCGATATCTGGGCGGAGTGTCTGCACGGGAATTGCCGGTTCCTATGATGAATATTATTAATGGTGGCGCTCATGCAGATAACGGGTTGGATATTCAAGAATTTATGATCATGCCAGTTGGAGCGAAGAGTTTTTATGAAGCATTACGAATGGGGACAGAAATTTTCCATCATTTGAAAGCACTCTTAAAGTCAAAGGGCCTGAGCACGGCAGTGGGAGATGAAGGTGGTTTTGCTCCGGCCGTACGGTCGCATGAAGAGGCCTTGGATAGTATTTTGCAGGCCATTGATCAGGCCGGCTATAAACCTGGACGGGATGTAGCCTTGGCCTTAGATGCCGCTGCCAGTGAATTTTATGATAAAAAAGTGTACCATTTGCAAGCTGGCTCCTCCAGCAAAAAGTCTTCATCGGATATGGTGGAGTATTACCTGCATCTTGTGAAAAATTATCCGATTGTTTCCATTGAAGATGGTTTGGACGAAAGCGATTGGAAGGGGTGGAGTCTCTTAACCGAACAACTGGGTGATCGCGTTCAACTTGTTGGCGATGACTTGTTTGTGACGAATGTGAAATTTTTAGGCCGTGGCATTCGGCAGGGTATTGGAAATGCCATCTTAATAAAAGTTAATCAAATTGGAAGTTTGACGGAAACGATTGAAGCGATGCACATGGCTCAACAGGCAGGCTATGGGGTGATCGTTTCTCATCGATCTGGAGAAACAGAAGACACGACAATTGCGGATTTAGCGGTGGGATTGAACGCTGGGCAAATTAAAACCGGCTCGTTATCACGTACCGATCGTTTGGCCAAGTATAATCAACTGCTCCGAATTGAAGAGATGTTAGGCACGGCTGCAGTCTATCGTGGCCGAAATGTTCTGCCCGTACAAGTGAAACCCTAACCGGTGCGGCCTAATAATAAAAAACACGTATCACGGGGATTTTGGGGCGATTTATTTGATCGGCTCCCGTTTGTTGGCGCCTTTTTGATTATGAGTGTGTTGGCGGGAACAATGTTTTTCAATGAGGATGGGCTGCCGCTGTATTTTCAAATGCGTGAGAACCGACAACAAGTGGTCGAACAGATTCAACAATTGGAATACCTCAACATCTCCATGCAAGAGGATATCACACGTATCCAAAGTGATCCTCAGCGCTTGGAAGAGTTAGCCCGCAATCGACTAGGTATGGTTCGCCAAGGTGAAAAAGTCTATCAATTTGTAGAGCCTGCTCCTTCCTCTATTACGGCCAAACGGTAGCGGGCAGCCTTGCCTTTTCTCTTCTTTCATATTTTGGAAATTCCTTCCTGGGGTTACTCTTTTGTTCTCTCATTGACTTTTCAGCTATGAAGTCGGGGCAACTTGCGATTCTTGGTCGTCCTAATGTGGGCAAATCTACTTTGCTCAATGCCTTAGTGCGGGAAAAAATCGCCATTATTTCCGATAAACCCCAGACAACGAGAATGC
>QIDY01000226.1 GCA_003228495.1 Nitrospirota bacterium | reverse complement strand
CGTCAGCTCCGAAATCCCGCGGACCTGTGCCGGAGTCAAATCCTGATCAAAAATTAACATGTCCGCCCCGGATTGTAGAGCTTGAATGGCCAAATCTTTCATTTTGCCCGAACCGACTACATATTTTGGATGAATAGAGGCTGGACGTTGAGTCACACATCCTAAGACTTCTACATCTTGCGCTCGCACTAATTCCTGCAGTTCATCCAGACGCTCTTGTTGAAAAGCCACATGCCTCGTTCCCACACTGACTAAAAGCGCACGCCCTTCACGAATATCTTCTCTAGACCCGGGGCAGCCTTTCAGAATATCCTGTTCTAATGACTGGACAAATTCCTGGCAATTCATTTGAAACGACTGAAAAGCACAAGGTTTCAATTGTACATAGGCCCGATCCTTTGAAGAATGTGGCACGTTATGCGCGACATACACATCTTGCAGGCCCCCGGTTTTTGCGACGCCCAGTGCCATAATCAAATCCAGGCGCAGCAACGCCAAATCTGTGAGATCATCCTGAGTAAGCGGTTGATTTTTAAGATGGGTATGGACTAATCGCACCCCACGCAACAACCGAAGACCCGAACGAGTCCTCGACAAATGGGGAATCACCAATTCATGGTCGTTGCCGATAATGACCGATTCTATTTGCCCCTGCCTATTCACGAGCAATCCAATTTGTCGTCGAATTTCAAACGTCAGATCGGCGCATTCACGAGCGACATCTAACGTAATAACTTTTTCCGGGGGAATTCGGCGACGATACAAGCGCTCGATTCGGCCAACAATATTGGCTTTTAACCCATGGAGGTTACCAAGTACGGTAGGAATATGCCTGCTCCTTCATTTATCTGACGTTTACTATCAAGTAGGTACCGCAACGTTCGTGAAAAACTCGCTTTTACATTGCAAGGTTGATATGGCGTCTTCATCCCAGGATGCGAATTCCCGCCGTTTCAATTTTGGCAGTCCCGCCGCAGCAATCATCGCGGCATTATCCGTACATAAGGAACCTGGTGGCAGGGTCAAATCTAATCCCAACGCCGACGCCTGTTCTTTGAGTTTGCCCCGCAAACGGGTATTGGCTGCCACTCCTCCTACGACCGAGATTGCTTGCACCTCATACTGGCGTGCAGCACGGCAGAGTTTTTCCGCTAAGACGTCCACAATGGCCTCTTGATAACTCGCCGCAATATCAGCCACCGGCAGTGGAGTCTCTCTGCCTTTTTTCGCCTTTTTCAAAAAATACAAGAGAGAGGTTTTCAGCCCACTAAAACTAAAGGTCAAGTCCCCGCTATGTAATTGCGGGCGAGGAAATGAAACCGCTTGCCGATTGCCATTTTTAGCCAAGGCATCAATCGCCGGACCACCAGGATAGGGCAAACCCAACATTTTGGCTCCCTTATCGAACGCTTCTCCAGCAGCATCATCCAAGGTCCAGCCAATAAATCGATAGTCCCCGCGATTAGGAATCCAAGCCAAATGCGTATGGCCTCCAGAGGCAATGAGCACCATCGCCGGAGTAGGTAATGCGGGGTTGGCTAACCAGGCGGAGGCAAGATGGCCTTCCAAATGATTCACCGTGACGTACGGTATTTTTCTTGCGAAGGCTAAGGCTTTGGCGAAGTTCACACCCACAATCAACGACCCCACCAAACCAGGACGATTTGTGACCGCGATGCCCGTTAATTCAGAAAAAGAAATACCCGCTCGGGCCAAGGCCTCCTTGGTCAGCGACTCCAATCGTTCCATATGGCGACGCGATGCCAACTCCGGCACTACACCGCCAAAATGAGCATGCACCTCAACTTGGGAATCCAATACATCCGACAGGATTTTTCCCTCACCGCTCAAAACGGCCACGGCTGTTTCATCGCAGGATGTCTCAATGGGAATGTTGAAAAAAGCCGCCAGCGGCGTTCTCGCCCTTTTGCCGTGCTCACGTACTGGGAGTACGCTCCGCGCGTCAAAAAGGCTGCGGCCTTGCTGGACGGACTTTTTTGACCATTCCCCTCCGCTGCTGAGATCGATTTCTCCTAGGGCGTTTCTCTGCCATAAGAAGAGAAATATTCAACAGGCCCTTCTCTCAAAAACCCCTACGGAAAAACAACAAGACCCTCAGAACTTCACGTCCTGAGGGTCTTGTCATGCTCACAGTCTACTTTAAATCCAATCACACACTCGCTAACACTTCTTCCTCAATAAAACTTGGAGTCTGATCCGTTAAAATTACTTTAATCTTCTTGGCATCTTTAAATTTTCCTTTAATCAGTTCTTCCGAGAGAGGATCACCCAAACACCGTTGGATCGTTCGTCGAAGCGGTCGGGCACCATATTGCGTTTCAAAGCCTTCATCAATGAGCCATCGCTTCACTTCTTCACTTACGTCTAAATGTATGCCTCGATCGACTAAACGGGCATTCAGCTCACCAATAAGAATATCAACAATACGGACCAAATGCTCCTTCGTCAGTGAATGGAAGACAACAAGTTCATCGATCCTGTTAAGAAACTCGGGGCTGAAATGCCGCTTCAATTCGCTCAATACCTCGCCTCGCATTCGAGAGGTATTATCGGATTCCGCATCACGTTGAAATCCTAGGGACACACCCTTTTGAATCATTTTCGTCCCTAAATTCGATGTCATGACTAAAATGGTATTTTTGAAATCAATCTTTCGACCTAAGCTATCCGTGAGTACTCCATCATCGAGTACTTGCAACAACACATTGAAAATATCGGGATGTGCTTTTTCAATTTCATCGAACAAAATGACCGAATAGGGACGACGTCTGACCTTCTCAGTCAATTGTCCCCCTTCCTCGTACCCGACATAGCCGGGAGGGGCCCCGAACAGTCTGGAGCTAGTGAATTTTTCTTGATACTCCGACATATCGACCCGAATCAAAGCATCATCTGTGTTGAATAAAAACTCCGCTAACGCACGGGCTAATTCCGTTTTTCCAACACCGGTAGCACCCAAGAAAATAAACGAGCCAATAGGTTTCCGTGCATCTTTGAGTCCTGCACGGGAACGCCGGATGGACCGGCAAATCGCCGAAATTGCTTCCTCTTGTCCAACAATCCGTTTATGGAGGTATTTCTCCATATGCAAGAGTTTTTCTGTCTCCTCTTCCTCTAATCTAAAAAGAGGAATACCGGTGATTTTGGATACAACAAATGCCACATCCTCACCGGAAATCACAGGACGATTTTTCTCTTGTTTTTTCTTCCAATCTTGCTTGGCATCGTCCAATAATTTCCGAAACCGTTCTTCTTCTTCTCTGAACCTCACCGCTTCTTCAAAGTTCTGTAAGCCAATAGCCACTTCTTTTTCACGGGCTACTCGCTTAAGTTCCTGATCTAAGGATTTCAACTCCGGTGGAAGTGCATAGGTCAACAATTTGGCACGAGAACCGGTTTCATCAATCAGATCGATGGCTTTGTCAGGTAAAAATCGGTCGGTCACGTAACGATCAGAGAGCTTCACAGCTTCTTCGACCGCTTCATCAGTATAATCCACACCATGATGCTCTTCGTATCGATCACGCAATCCATGAATGATTCTAATCGTTTCTTCCACAGACGGGGGTTGTACATAGATCGGTTGGAACCGCCGCTTCAATGCTCCATCTTTTTCAATATGCTTCCGATATTCATCCAGGGTCGTAGCCCCAATACATTGAATTTCACCACGAGACAGGGCAGGCTTTAACATGTTGGCCGCATCGATAGAACCTTCCGCAGCACCAGCACCAACCAAGGTATGAAGCTCATCAATAAATAAAATAATATTGCCGGCTTGAGAAATTTCCTTCATGACAACTTTCAGACGTTCTTCGAACTGCCCACGGTATTTCGTGCCCGCAACCAGAGAACCAAGATCCAAGGCAATGACCCGTCGATTTAACAGATTGTCGGGAACGTCCAGACTAATTATCCGCTGGGCCAGTCCTTCCACGATCGCAGTCTTTCCAACACCAGACTCACCGATAAGCGCTGGATTATTTTTAGTTCGGCGGCTGAGAATCTGCAGAACCCGTTCTATCTCATCGGCCCGACCAATGACGGGATCCAATGTTCCCTCTTGTGCTAATTGAGTGAGATCTCTTCCAAATTCATCTAAAGCTGGTGTGCTACTCTTTTTATCCCGCTCTCTCGTCCCGGATTTCCGCAGAAAAGTGACAGTCAATTGTCGTGCGGTTAAGAGATTTGCACCTAAGCTCCGCAACACTTTCCCACCAATGCCTTCTTCTTCACGAAGAAGGCCTAGGAGCAAGTGCTCGCTTCCAATGTGATTATGGCCCAAGAGTCGCGCTTCTTCGACGCCATATTCAATGACTTTCTTTACACGCGGGCTAAAGGGAATTTCACCGAACGTCACGGTGGTTCCACCACCGGGAAGATTGCGTTCGATTTCTAAACGGATTTGTTCAGGCGAAAGCCCCATCTTTTTGATGATCATCAGGGCAATGCCATCAGACTCTCGAAGAATGGCCAGAACCAGGTGTTCAGTACCTAAGTAATCATTTTGGTGCCGTTCCGCCTCTTCTCTGGCAAGGATGATAATCTTTCTGCCACGATCCGTGAATCGTTCAAACATTGTACCTCCTTTAGCCGATTATACGCGAAACTTCTTGTTCACCAATGCAATCAGAACATGCAAAATTCATAAGGAAAATTCATCGTTTCAGTCTATCTGTGACCCCCTAAAACTGTCAAGCAAAACACAAGCATCCATCAGGATAATTCAGTGGGTGTTCATGTAAACTTTACCAACAAAATCGGTTCAATGAAAGCCTTAAGATAGGGAAATTTCTGCCTAGTCGTTCAAAGCCTTTCCACGCTTGCTATCAACGTTACCAAGAGACTAACATCGGTTTTTCCAGCGACACTGCCCCTTAAAGGTCATGGCAATATTTCAAACAATCGGCATCCTCAGAAAACCATCTGCCCCTAACCTGCGTCAGCGAGTCGAGCAAGTTCAGGATTGGCTGCGCATTCATCAAAAAACAGTCCTACTAGACTCCACAGACATGCCACTATCGCCAACGTGCCCGGAACGACAAAACATCGCCAAACATGCCGATCTCCTCATCGTCCTAGGTGGCGACGGCACCATGTTGAGTGGGGCGCGTCTTGTCGAACAACGAAGTATCCCTATTTTAGGAGTCAACATGGGCGGGTTGGGATTTCTCACTGAAATTAATTTTGACGACCTCCCTGGAGCCTTAGACAAAATTTTCGCGGGGGAGTTTCAATTAGATGCTCGCTTAATGCTAACCGTTCACATTCGTCGAGATGACCGCGTTATCGGCACCTATTCTGCCCTAAACGATGTCGTCGTAAGCAAAGGACACTTGGCGAGAATGATTGGCACGACGATTTCCGTCAATTCGGCTTTCATGACCAACATGCAAAGCGATGGACTCATTGTCGCCACACCAACAGGATCGACGGCCTATTCGCTCTCAGCCAATGGGCCCATTTTAGATCCGAGTTTAGAGGCCCTTCTCATTAACCCCATCTGCCCACATACCCTATCACACCGTCCATTCCTCGCTCCGAATAATGTCGCGATTTCTATTAAGCTCACCAGTCAGGATGATGCCATGGCAACAATCGACGGACAAGAGAGGACGGAAATCATCACAGGAGACATAGTTGACATTCAGGCGTCAGAACATCGCACACACCTCATCCGTTTTCCGGGTCGAAGCTATTTCGAAGTGCTTCGCACAAAGCTCAAGTGGGGCGATGGGTTGGTCTAATTCCAACAACATTCCCACTTCTCAAGATCGCCTCGATCAACACACGGGCATAGTATAGAGAATTTTATAGCAGTAGATACCAGAAAAACAGAAAAGAAAAAGCAGGTAGGGCTTGCAGTAAAAAAACCGTCTGTCAATCAATAGAACCTTAGGGTTCGCGAAATAATAACTTCCCAGAATTCGCGCCCAGATTTGGGGGAGATTGGGTCGACCTGAGGGAGCACCACCGCAAGCGTAGCCAGGCCTACGCTGAGGATGGTGCAAGTGAAGTTCGGCCTAATCTGCCCTGAAGGTGGGATGCGAAAATGGGAAGTTATTGTTTCGCGAACCCTTAGGGCGAGCATTCAGGACATTCCCGCCGTTCATCCGCCAAATGGAACTCTTCTGAAGTCAACGGAAAGAGTTGGTCGCACATCTCACAATAGCGGATTTCAAAGAAAGCCACCCCTTCTTCGTCGATTTTACAAGGCAACAATAAATCAAGAGGATCATAACCTAACGTCTTGCCATCCGGAAATTTCACGACAGCCAGTCGAACATTAAAAAACTCAAACACACCTTCTTGCCCTTGATACCGATCCTCATGACCAATCACATACACCGGTTGACCTTTACGTTTTGTACGTAAATCCTTTAAGGTTCTCTCGGTTTGTGTCGCACAATAAAATTCTTGAGGTACAGTCGTGTCACTCATCCTAGCAATCATCCTCGTTCAAGAGTATTAAAAACACATTTTTCCCAGGCGGAACAGCTTGTAGCATGGCCTCAAAAAGGAGGTCAAGACAGTAGGGGTATCTCAACCATCAGACCAAGGAGGGCCCGTCATGGCTGAAATCACGATTTATCAAAAACCCACCTGCTCCACGTGCCGGAATGTCATCAAATTGATTGAGGAAAGCGGGCAACCCTTCACAGCTATCAATTACTATGAAAAACCGTTTTCCAAATCCAAGCTTAAAGGGCTTTTGAAAAAAGCGAGACTCAAATCCTCGGACATCATCCGCAAGAAAGAAGATATCTATAAACGGCTCAATCTCGCACAATCCCAATTCACGGATGACGAACTCTTAGATATTATGATCAAACAACCAGATTTAATCCAACGACCTCTCGTCCAAAAAGGTGACCAAGTTATCCTCGCCCGCCCCCCGGAAACGGTAAAACAACTTCTCTAACGGGTTCGCGAAAAAATAACTTCCCAGAATTCGCCGCAGGGTTAGCAAGGCCTATGTTGAGGATTGTGCGAGTAAAGATCGGCCCAAACTGGCCTGAAGAGGGGATGTGAAAATGGGAAGTTATTTTTGCGCGAACCCTTAAGTAAGCCAAAAGACGGTGTTGTTTCGCAGCACATTTACGATAGGGACCAATCCCTCCACCCATTGACCTAAAATGGACGCGGGAAAGATTCCGAACCTCCCGTACTGAAATATTCGGTTTTGAGATATTGGTAGGCTTCAATGATTTTTCGGAGTTCCGGTTCTGAACTTCGATCACCCTGCCGACTATCGGGATGCATTTTTTTTGCACGTTCTCGAAACGCACGGGTCACGACGGATAATGAGGATCCAAACTCAACTTCTAAAATTTCGTAGGCTTGAATGGCTGATCGGACTTCTCCAGCCGGTTCCATCGGATAACCGCCGCCACCGCTAGCCGCTTTAAAGAAATTGAAGAGATTAATTTTGTGCCGTCGACGTCGTGGCCGTTGACGGATTTCACTTTCAAATTCTTCGAATCGATCCTCAATAAATTCCAGCCGAGATTCCAGCCTCTGGGCAGCATTGACTCCGTCAATACTCTCGACCTCTTCTTCTACAAGAACCAGCATCCGATCTACTTCGAGTAACCCCTCCTCCACACGCAGATAGGCTTCCACTCGTTCTTGAAACATCGTCTCAATGGCAAAATCCAAACTCTTTTCCGTCTGAGCACGAAGTTGAGCGATACGGCGGGTCATCCCCGTGACAAATTTTCGTCGGTTATGATTATTTAACGCCATATATGCTGCTCATTCGTTCGCAGGATATTCATGAAACAAAACTGGCTATTCTACCATAATCGTCTCGGCCTTATGAGCCTGACTCTCGCCTTTGAACATACTTTACAACCACAAAACCAGGCATTGCTCAATATTTAGATGGCTTGCTATTCTGCCTATCTTTGCACCTGCCATGAGAAACCACAAGGCTGTTGAAAATAATGGGCAAACCAGTTTCATAAACTTCTTTATTAACCGCGTAGACTTTTAAGGAGGATTTTGATGTTACACAAGACTTACATGATGGGGATGCTCTTTCTCTTGGTACCCGCTCTTCCGGCTTTAGCCGTGAACCCTGCGGGATATGGCAGTGCAGGAGGAGAGTTCAATATTAAAATCTCTAGAGTTCCTGCCAAAGAACGCAGAGCGGCTAAGGCCCTGAAAGTACCGTTTGAAACCACACCGGAAATCCTCGCCGAAGGCAAAGAAATTTTCCTGGGTCGTGGTGGCTGCATCAGTTGTCATGGGGCAGAAGGGAAAGGGGATGGAGCCGGAGCAAAAAACCTTCCCATTCAACCACGCAATTTCACCAACCCGAAATTCAACAAATACCGCACACCTGGTGAAATGATGTGGGTCCTCAAAAATGGCAGTATGGGACAAACCGGCCGCGTACCCGGAACGGGAATGTTGCCGGTTGTCCAACCCAATGGCTTTATTTCTGAGACCGATGGCTGGAAAGTGCTGTTGTATGAGCGGAGCCTGGGGGAGAAAAAATAAGGGAGCCCAATTGGTGAAATATTCCTTGAGGACGTTGCGCGCAATATCGATGACAGTGGAGATGACTTTTGACCATGTCTAAAACTACCAGTGACAGCCAGCCCAATCGACTGATTCACGAAACCAGTCCCTATCTATTGCAGCATGCCCACAACCCGGTGGATTGGTATCCATGGGGCAAAGAAGCACTCAAGCAAGCCAAAGAGAACAACAAACCGATTCTCTTATCAGTTGGCTATTCGGCTTGCCATTGGTGCCATGTCATGGAGCGGGAGTCTTTTGAAAATAACGCCATCGCTGACCTGATGAACCGATATTTCATTAATATCAAAGTGGATCGCGAAGAACGGCCCGACATCGATGAAATTTACATGCAGGCCACAACTGCCATGAATCAGGGGCATGGCGGATGGCCTATGACTGTCTTTCTCACACCTGATCAAGAACCGATTTTTGCAGGGACATATTTCCCACCCACAGACAAATGGGGAAGACCGGGCTTTGGATCTATTGTGACCAACATTGGAGAAGCCTGGACAAAAGACCAATCCAATATTGTGCAACAAGCCGAGCGCTTTACTTCTCGGTTGCGTTCAGCACTGCAACCCGCTTCTGCCTTGGCAGTGGGTGAAGCTGACATTGAGAACGCGGTCAAACAGTTTGCGCACGATTTCGACGCACGATATGGAGGCTTCGGCCGAGCACCAAAATTCCCGCCGGCTACCAGTCTGTCTTTCCTGCTTCGCCAATATCATTGGAGTCGCCAGGACAAAATCCTTACCATGGTCACAAAGACACTGGATGGCATGGCCACAGGAGGCATGTACGATCATATTGGAGGCGGCTTTGCCCGCTATTCTACCGATGATGAATGGTTAGTCCCGCATTTCGAAAAAATGTTGTACGACAACGCCCTGCTTGCCCGCACCTACGTGGAAGCCTTTCAGGTCACAGGTCTGAAACGCTACCGTCAAGTTGCGACTGAAACCCTGGATTACATCCTTCGAGAAATGACAGCTCCTGAAGCCGGGTTTTATTCAGCCACTGATGCGGACAGCGAGGGCGTGGAAGGAAAGTTTTTTGTTTGGGCACCAGAGCAGATTCGGGAAGTTGTGACCGATGAAGAAGATGCCACTCGATTTTGCGCCTATTTCGACATTACCGAGGCAGGGAATTGGGAGCAGACCAGTATTCCTCGTACGCCCAAATCTCTTGAGACAGTTGCGCAAGAATTAGGCTGCTCTCCAGAAGAATTACAAAACACGATAGATCGCGTTCGCCCCTTAGTTTATCAAGCCCGTTTAAAGCGCATTCCGCCCGGCCTGGATGACAAAATTATCACAGCCTGGAACGGCATGATGATCGGCACGATGGCCGAAGCCGGGCGGGTGTTCAACCATCAACCCTATCTTGATGGGGCCGTCCGAGCGGCTGACTTTCTCCTCGCCACCCTTTCCAGACCTGCCAGCCACTTATGGCGCACCTACCGCAATGGCAAAGCCCACTTGAATGCGTGTTTGGAAGACTATGCCTATGCGGCCGAAGCCATGTTGGACGTCTACGAAGCCACGGGATTGGAACGCTTTCTCCATCAGGCCGTTTCGTTGGCCGAACGGATTGTAGAAGATTTTGAAGATCGCGAGCACGGTGGGTTCTTTACGACTGCAATCGACCACGAAACGTTAATTCTCCGTGGGCGGGAAGGAGCGGACGGCGCAACACCCAGCGGCAATGCCGTCGCCGCATGGGCCCTGGCGCGCTTGTCTTTTCACTTTGACCGGGAAGATTTTCGCACGGCCGCGACAAATGCCGTCCGAGCCTACGGGCAACAAATTGGCCAGGTCTCCCGAGGATTTCCCAAGAGCCTGATGGTCGTCGACCTGTTACTCCGAGGACCGCTAGAATTAGCCTTGGTCAGCAGCACGGACGACAAGACCTATGAACAACTCCGCACAGCGGTCAATAGCTGTTTCGTCCCCTATCGCATTGTGGCCTACCGTCAGGACCCGGACGTAGAAACGTCACATCCCTTATTAACCGGCAAAACACCCGTGAATGGACAGGCCGCACTCTATGTCTGTAAAAACTTTGCCTGCCAAGCCCCAATCACCGATCCGGAAGCCGTGCCGCGCGCGCTAGAACATCCGCAAGCAACCACGCCGCAACCGGGTAAAACGCCACAAGCCCTCACCACGCAAGGCCTGCCAGGACATGCCACCCCGCAAGGCACAGGAACTTACGTGGCAAACATCTTGGCTAGTGCTCGAATAACACGCCCGTCTTCGCATGGCTATACTTCGCTAGGGTCGACAGGATTAACCACGTCACGAATCGGCTTTGGCGGGTATCGAATCAGTCTGGGAATAGACGATCACCGGAAGGCTCTCGAAAAGTCCCTTCAAGAAGGCTGAAACCTCATCGATACCTCGACGAACTATGCGGATGGTCAAAGCGAACGGTTGGTGGGAGCGGTGCTCAAAGACCTCATCTCGAAACGATTCATCTCACGAGAAGAAATAATTGTTGTCTCCAAAATCGGATACGTGCAAGGAAATAATCTCTCGAGAGCCGAAGCCAGAGAACAAGCCGGTAAAGCATTTCCCGAAATGGTCAAATATGGGGAAGGTATTTGGCATTGCCTCCATCCTGAATTTCTTGAAGAACAACTCACGCTTTTGCTTGACCGACTGGGACTGGCTACCTTAGATATTTGCCTGTTACACAATCCAGAATATTTTCTGTCGGATGCCAAGAACCGCAATTTGTCAATCAAAGCCATTCAATTAGAAGATCTGAGGCAGGAGTTCTATCGCCGCCTGGAACAAGCGTTCATCTATTTCGAGTCACAAGTGGCCGCTGGCCGGATACAATATTACGGCGTGTCCTCCAACACCTGCACCGCCAAACCCGATAATCACGAAGCTACCTCTCTTTCACGCATGCTCGAAGCCGCGCTAGGCGCCGCACAACAAGCCGGACAGGCGCAGCATCATTTCCGGGTATTACAACTGCCGATGAACCTCTTGGAAGCCGGCGCTCTCCTGTCGCACAACACGGGAAAGGATCATTCACAGACGGTCTTATCACTGGCTAGTGAGAAAGAGATCGCCGTCTTGGTCAATCGTCCGTTAAATGCCATCCCCGGAAAAGGCGGAGGCATGATTCGCCTGGCGGATCCGCAAGCCGAAATCTCCAACACCAACTTCGAGGCCCAACAACCCAAAGTCGCGGCACTCGAACATGATTACAAACAGGTCCTCGGGCCAAACATCCCTCAACCGGATAAAGGCGCCTCGCCGCTTGAATATTTCAACTGGGCCGAAGAACTCGAACGGGTGCGAGCGTCCGTGCAAAACCTAGAACATTGGGATCAAATCGAATCGCAAACGATTGCGCCCCATGTGAATCGGGTGTTCCAACAGCTCACACAGCATTTCACGGGCAGGAAAGAAGAAGAGAAAATTTGGGAATCCTGGCGAGATAAATATGTCCCGGAACTGGTCTCGCTCCTCAAAGTCATGCGGATGGAAGCCGCACAGAAAAGCGCCAAGAAACTTACTGGGTTAGGTCAGATCATCGATCCCCTGTTACCGGAAGACAAACAAAAGGAACCCTTTTCTCGAAAAGCCCTCTGGACCGTAGCTAGCACGCCCGGCGTCACAAGCGTCCTCAACGGCATGCGCCACCCCCTCTACGTCGACGACTCCCTCACCATCCTCCAATGGGAACCCCTCCCCAAACCGCGCAAGATCTTCGAAACGTTAAAGACTTCCTTTACGCTCTAAGGGCCTCAATGGTGCCCACAGCTTACTCACTATACATGTCCTCTCCTAATTGACATGTGAATTTTCATAATGTACGCTTTATGTGTACACTCTATAAGAGTGCAATCATGACCACCATCAATGCCAAAGAAGCCCGTGGCCAATTCAAGCAACTATTAGATCGAGTGGCTGCTGGTGAAAAAATTTCTATTCAGCGCCATGGGAAAACAGTCGCCAGATTGGTTCCACCGACTCCCTCAAAAAAACGACTCCCGTCTCTTAAAAAATTTCGAGCCTCCATTCACGTGACAGGTTCGCCATTGAGTATCTCGCTCCTTCAACAACGAAAATCAGAACGTTTTTAGCTGTGTATCTCGATACC
Source organism: Nitrospirota bacterium (assembly GCA_003228495.1). Lineage (GTDB taxonomy): Bacteria > Nitrospirota > Nitrospiria > Nitrospirales > UBA8639 > Nitrospira_E. Next base: position 3,335 of record QIDY01000226.1, on the reverse strand, counting down.
AGTGTCCTTGTCGCGTACTACTGTCCCGAACCCCTGAGCCTTCAGGTCGAAGAACTCCTTCGCCGGCAAACCAGTCCAATAGTGAGTGAACTCGCTGAAGTCGAATTTCATTCGGCTATCGCCATGAAAGTTAGGCAACAAGAACTCCCTCAAGCGCAGGCATTCCAGGTGATAACCGAATTTCAAAAACATTTGGACAGTCGTCTTTTTTCAAGACTCTCACTCGATTCTCGACATTTCCAGTTGGCCAAGACCTGGCTCAGCCAATTGCAATGGCCACTTCGAAGTTTAGATGCGTTACATCTTGCCATTGTCGATATTACCCAAACACTATTAGTCACAGCAGATCAAACCATGGCAAAGACGGCAACCTCCTTAGGCATTCAAGTGTTACTCATGACTCCAAACACAAAATCTCAGCAGTCTTGCATGTAGCGATTCAAAATATCCCACTTGCGCTATTCATTCACTCAATGGCGAACCATTTACTGAAACCAATTGACAAGTAGAAGCCTCTATCAACATTCGAAAGGAGAACAGTAAACCGGGCATGGCAACCATCCTCAACGGCATGCGCCACACTGTCTATGTCGATGAGTCCCTCACCATCCTCCAATGGGAACCCCTCCAGCAACCTCGTCTAATCTTTGAAGCCTTTAAGAACACATCCCAACTTTGAGCATTCAAGTTTTTCTGATAAAAGGTTCCTGCCACTTTTTATAGGGTTTCACTTTAAAATTTTCTCGGTTCGAGCGTCCAGCCATTTTTTGTTGCTAGCGTGGCCAGTGCTTTTCGTAACAAACTAAAGGCCTTTGTTTGCTTGTTTTCCGACCCAAAGAATTCTGGATTTACGGTAATCAGGGCGTGGGCCTCGTTTTCGGAAGGGATTGGGGCTGGTTTTACATCAACAGCATGCTTGACAGTTTTTTCATCGGGATCGTTTGTTTTTACTGTACCAATATGTCGTACATCTTGGGTGACCAGGCTAACGATCCCGCTTCCAGACATCCTGGATTGCTCAGGATTAAAATCGCGCAATTTTGCACGATCTACGGATGGTTCTTTTTTTCTGTCGCGAAACGCTTGTGCGGTGATTATGAGCTGACCAGTGTGGGTGTCGTGGAAGTATTCGTCTTCAGTAAGTTTTCCGCGAACATTGCGATACAGTTCTTCATCATCAGAGACATGATCATCAGCCACTAATTCAGCCAATCCCACAATGCGACATAATCTGATGGCTTCAGAACACCAAGATGCATTTCATGCTCAATATTGGCACCCCAAATTTTGATATATTCTTCCGTGTCCTGGGTGATCTCAATATGGAGTTCTTGGTTGTCATTATTCCACTGCATGGTAATATGGCCGTTTTCATCACTTGAAACGAATGGCGTTTTCCAGACACGTCCACTGTCGATGATGGCATTTAAGAAATTGAGAAGAATGAAATGGGCTTTATGCAGCGCAACGGGGTTTGGTTTCAGGGAGCCTTTGTCATCCCAGTTGTCTACGCGCTGGCTAATTCTTCGCAGTTTTTCGTTAAACACTTCCGCTAATTCGGCAGCATAACTCCGTTGAAGTTTTCGTAAGGTTTCTTCGCGTAAAGCCAGTTCCGGGACATGTGCGCGCGTGAGATTGCTAACATCAAAACCCGCAATTAACCCGCTACTTGCAAACAAGAACGTCTCAGCATCCTCATCGATCACCAAAACCCAGGATGTGCCTTCAGTTCGATCGTGGAAGCGGTTCCATGGCAGCGCGGAGTTCTGGTGTGGTTCCCGCGTGGAAGATGTTTCTGACATACTCTTCATTGAAGAGTCGGCTCTTTCTAATAACGCTTGTGACATCACGTTCCTTTTCTTCTGTGAAACAGTCTATATCGATTATATAGGATATTTCATTATTTATCTTATAATTTCCAAATTTACCTGACAATTCACTGAAAAGGTACCGAACGTTAGAACTACATAAATTATCGGTAAAAATAACGGTTTTTTCAAATGCCCCGACTTCATCGCCGATAGGTTCCTGCAACTCTGGTGCTATCACCGAGGGGATAAATTTTCGAACGTCTTCGCCCTTCTTCCCAAGTACCTTTGCATTTGCAAGGTTTCGGTAACGCAGGCCTATCCTGTTAAAGTACCCGGGTTCATACACCTGTTCAAAAATCTCCAATACAGTCGTGAGACGTTTCTCAAATTCCATGTAATCTGTATAGTTCGTACACGTCAAGGCAATAAAATCCTTGGTCAGGGACGCTTTCCAGTCTCCTTCTTCCGACAAAAATGAATATTCATCCTCGCCAGCAATGGCTTTTCGTATGGAATCAGGGACGTTAGCTGGCAGAGAGAGGAAGTCAGACTTTTTGGTTTTGGTCTCGGGAAACCCTTTCTTCCTAATGATGTCCTGAAACGCCGCCGGTTCTTCATTGGCTATCTTAAGAATTGGTGGAAACCGGGCCTGAAAAACAACTTCAAAAAGAATATTGTGCTTATATTGGGTTCTGGGGACTTTTTCGAATTTCATAGGTGCAACAATTTATTCAATGTGAAACTCCATTGGCAAGCAAAATTATCACATCTCCGGAAAGACTTTGTTCGATAGGACTTGCCAACTCCTATTTTTGGTGACTAATCAAAGAGTTACAACTTCACTGGGACACCTGTCACTCTTTTCCAATTTGTCATTTGTATTTTCGTACGTCATCAAGCCTCCAGCCTAGTCACAATTTCTCTGAAACTATTTAACCCCGCTTCGACATTCTCAATAATATCTTCTGCCAGATCATCTGGGTCCGGCAGGTTATCCAGATCGGTCAGACTTTTATCCTTGAGCCAGAAAATATCAAGGCTGGATTTGTCACGAGCGATAATTTCGTCATAGGTGAATTTTCGCCACTGGCCTTCAGGAAAGTTTTCTGACCACGTTTCCTTGCGAGCATGGCGGTTCTGAGGGTTATAGCACTCAATGAAATCCTTCAGATCATCGAGCCGCATGGTTTTTTTCTTCAGGGTATGATGGATATTGGTGCGGTAGTCGTAGTACCAAACCTCTTTCGTCCATGGATGAGGGCTTGCGGGTTTGTTATCGAAAAACAGCACATTCGCCTTGACGCCTTGAGCGTAAAAAATCCCAGTAGGCAAGCGCAGAATGGTGTGCAAGTCGGTATTTTGCAGGAGCTTCTTGCGAACCGTCTCCCCTGCCCCACCCTCGAACAACACGTTATCCGGAACGACAACCGCTGCCTGGCCAGTGGTCTTCAGCATAGTGCGAATGTGTTGTACAAAATTAAGTTGTTTGTTGGATGTTGTCGCCCAGAAGTCTTGCCGGTTATA
>QIDY01000240.1 GCA_003228495.1 Nitrospirota bacterium | reverse complement strand
TACCTGGACTGCTGCTAAGCGATATTGCGAATGGATAGGCAAACGGTTGCCGACCGAAGCCGAGTGGGAAAAAGGCGCACGCGGAACGGATAGTCGGCGTTATCCCTGGGGGCACATGCAGCCCTTTGTGGATATTGCGAATTACAATCAAGGGACGACCGGGTGGGTGAGTTACCCGATCACTCTTTCGCCAGTGACCAGCGGGACGAAGGGAATGAGCATTCGGCATGGGCTCAAAGAAGGTGGAAAAAGTGCCTATGGTTTGTACCATATGGCTGGGAATGCAGCTGAATGGGTGAATGATTGGTACGGCCGGTATTATTACGAAGATAGTCCGAACAAAAATCCGCAGGGTCCAACGGAAGGGGAGTTTAAAGTCCTACGTGGCGGGTCGTGGGAAGATCAACCTGTGAACTTGCGTGTCATGGCCCGATCGAAAGCGGAAGTGGATTTTCAAGACCTGACCACAGGATTTCGATGTGCTAAGGATCTGACGAAGTAAAAAGAAAAATCGTCCTCTTACCACTCACGGTTATTGGTATTCATGAGATGGTATGCGTCATTTCCCGAACATTATCAGGAGCTGGTGATGAATCTGTTGCCTCTCGTCGTATCCCATAGAGCCAGCGTGCCGTTTTTCCTCCGATGTTTCGAATAGTATGTGTTACCCCGGCCGGAATACAAATTTCCTTTCCAACGGAAGGCTGAATAGATTGCCCTTCTATCTTCAGTTCTAAATCTCCGGACAGTATCATGAACAATTCGTCCGTCTGATGAGGTTGGTAGGACCACTCTCGACCAGTATGGTCAATCCATAGGCCGCAAGAAAATCCTCGAGCATGCCAATCTTTGGCAACATTTGAACGATCAAGAGCAACTGGATTTGACACGGGCGTTCTCCTTACTTGAGAAGCGACACATTGGATGATGTGTGAGATATCGGATTACGAGCAGCCATTTGTGGCACCGCAGTTGTCGCACTTGAGGCACATGCCGTTACGGACCATTTTAAATTGCTTGCATTCTGTGCATGGGTCGCCTTCGTACCCTTTTTGCCGGGCTTCCTGTATTTCAGTGATAGTGACCGTTTCGCGTCGCATTTCCACTTTCCTGGCGATCTTTTCATGGCCACCATTTTTTCCTATACCGTTTCCGGATGATCGTCGAGAGGGAAAGACTTCTGGACTTATAGAGGTTGACCCAACTGAACGAGGATCGACCAAATCATCTCCATCCTCTTCCTCGGTGTCGGGTTGTTTCTTGAGCGCATCGGCACGAAGATCTTCCGGGGAGACTTGTTCCAGGTCATGTCTTCCAAGATAGGTGATGGCCATTTCCCGGAAAATATAATCAATGATCGAGGTGGACATCTTAATATGGCTGTTGAGTTTAACCGGCCCATTCGGCTCAAAGCGTGTAAAGATAAATGCATCGACGAATTCTTCAAGGGGGACGCCATGTTGCAGTCCGAGAGAAATTGCGATAGCAAAACAATTCATGAGACTGCGGAAGGCCGCGCCTTCTTTATGCATGTCCAGGAAAATTTCTCCAATGGTGCCGTCTTCGTATTCTCCCGTTCGCAAATAAATCTTATGCCCTCCGACGATGGCTTTTTGGGTATAACCGTTACGGCGTGTCGGAAGGGGGCGGCGTTTAGCCAGGTAGCGAACGAGCACACGAGAGGCCGCTTGTTTCGCAATAGCTTGGACTTGCTCAGTTTGAGAAGAGGCATCATTCCAATCGCTTGCCGTATTCAGCGGTTGGCTAAGCTTGGAACCATCTCGATACAAGGCCACGGCCTTCAACATGGATGTCCAGGAGGTTAGGTAGGCTTCTTTCACCGAATCCACCGAGGCATCGGCGGGCATGTTGATGGTTTTGCTGATGGCACCGCTGATAAAAGGCTGGGCAGCGGCCATCATTCGGATATGGGCCGCAGGAAGAATATAGCGCTGACCCAATCGCCCGCATCGGTTCGCACAGTCAAAAATGGCGAGGTGTTCCGGTTTGAGGTGCGGAGCGCCTTCTACGGTCATGGTGCCGCAGCAGAAATCGGTCGCTGCCAGAATTTCTTCTGGTATGAAGCCTAGATGTTGAAGAATATTCAACTGAGGACTTTGGAGTTGTACATCCGTGAGGCCTAATTTTTCCCGGCAAAATTCTTCTCCCAATGTCCATTTATTGAAGGAAAAATGAATGTCAAATGCTCCATCCAGTGTGGCTTCGATGTGATCCAGGACGGTTCGATCAAACCCTTTGGTTTGTAAGGTCTCGTGGTTAATAAATGGCGCCTGTTTGAGTGTCCGGGTGCCGGTTGCATAGGTGATGATATCCTGGATCTGTGTGGGGTTATAGTCCAGATTGCGCAAGGCCGGCGGTAAGCTTTGGTTGATGATTTTAAAATAGCCACCGCCTGCCAATTTCTTAAATTTTACCAAGGCAAAGTCCGGTTCGATGCCGGTGGTGTCACAGTCCATGACCAGACCAATCGTGCCGGTGGGTGCGATCACGGTAGATTGGGCATTCCGATACCCATATTGCTCCCCGAGTTCTAGTGCTCGATCCCAGGATTGTTGCGCCGCTTTGAGCAAGTCTTCTGGGCATTGATCGGTTTGGATCCCTCGTGGGGCGATCGTGAGTCCTTCATAATCATCGGGCTGGGCCTTGTGTGTGGCTCGTTGATGATTGCGCATGACCCGTAGCATGGATTCCGCATTACGAGGATAGGCATTAAATGGCCCTAATTCTTTAGCCATTTCCGCCGAGGTCGCATAGGATTCACCAGTCATCAGGGCGGTAATAGCACCGCACCAAGCCAGAGCTTGTGGAGAATCATAGGGTATTCCCAATTTCATGAGTATCGAGCCAAGGTTGGCGTAGCCCAAGCCGAGCGTACGGAAGGAAAAACTTTTTTCGGCAATGGTCCGACTGGGAAAGCCAGCCATGAGTACGCTAATTTCTAGAACAATGGTCCATAGCCGGACGCCATGTCGAAATCCTTCGATATCGAATTCACCTTCAGGGGTCAGAAACCGACCTAAATTGAGAGAAGCCAGGTTGCAGGCGGTATCATCCAGGAACATGTATTCACTACAAGGATTGGAAGCATTGATCCGTCCGTCCTGAGGACAGGTATGCCACTCGTTGATGGTGGTGTCGTATTGGATGCCAGGGTCGGCGCATATCCAGGCTGCCCATGCGATTCGGTTCCAGAGATCTTGGGCAGGGATGGTCTTACAGACCGACCCGTCTGTTCGGCGGGTTAATGTCCAATCCCCGCCAGATTTGAGGGCATCAAAAAATTCATTGGGCACACGAATGCTGTTATTGGAATTCTGCCCCGAGACCGTTTGGTAGGCTTTGCTATCCCAATTTGTGTCGTATTCATAAAAGACGAAATGGGTAAAGCCTTCTTGGGCATAATTGAACATGCGCTGAATGTAAGATTCGGGAACAGACACATGGCGTGCCGCTTGGATAGCCTCCCGCAAGGCGGAGTTTTCGCTGGGGTTCACTTGGATTTGAGTGTTGCCATCGGGTTTGGAAATGTGGCAAGCCTGTAACACGTGATTGAGATGTTGCGCACAGACTTTTGAGCCGGTGACCATGGCCGCGACTTTTTGTTCTTCAACGACCTTCCAATCAATAAACTCTTCGATATCCGGATGATCGAGGTCCAGGCAAACCATTTTAGCAGCTCGCCTGGTTGTCCCCCCGGATTTGATCGCGCCTGCTGCCCGGTCCCCGATTTTGAGAAAGGACATGAGTCCTGATGAACGACCTCCGCCGGATAAGGCTTCTCCGTCAGCCCGAAGTTTGGAGAAATTGGTGCCGGTGCCCGAGCCATATTTAAACAGGCGGGCTTCCCGAACCCAGAGGTCCATGATTCCCCCCTCGTTCACTAAATCGTCGGAAAGGGATTGAATGAAACAGGCATGGACTTGCGGACGTTCGTAGGCATTGCGCGCTTGCTTCACGCGATGGGTCTTCGGGTCCACATAGTAATGGCCTTGCGGAGGGCCGGTTAACCCGTAGGCAAAGTGCAGCCCCGTATTGAACCACTGAGGGGAGTTGGGTGCCGCCATTTGCCAAGCCAACATGTAGCTGAGTTCATCTTGAAAGGTTTGGGCGTCTTCGGGGGATTCAAAATAATGGTAGGTTTTCCCCCATTCGGTCCAACACCCTGCTAGCCGATGAAAAACCTGTCGGGCATCCCGTTCACCACCAAGAAGGGGACCACCCTTCTCGTTAAGGAGAGGCATACCTTCGTTGTCATATTGCGGTACGCCTGCCTTTCGAAAATACTTTTGCGCTAAAATATCGACAGCTAATTGGGACCAATGTTCCGGAGCCTGAATGTTTTCCTGATGAAAAACGGTTGAGCCGTCGGGATTTTTGATTTCCGAGGTTCGAGCGGAAAAGGGAATGCTCTGATACGGGCTCTCGTCAGCTTTTGTAAATCGACGCACAATTTTCATGGAAAGTCTCCTAAATTGAAGACAGGAAAACGCACTGGGGTATTTCTTCGGTCATCATAGTTGCCAACCCTGTTTCACTCCCTGTTGTCCTGGCTCTAGACTATGGAGAATCCGTTTGGTGTGATGAGGGTTGATAAAAAAGCATGCTCAATTAATTAAGGAGCATGCCCTTTCCCAAACGGTTCAAGAGAGCCACAATTTCATGGTTTTTTAGACCGAGAAACAAGGCCTCTAAATTCCCAACTCACAAGCCAGTCAAAAATCAAGAAAGAGACAGAGAAAACATGAAAAATAAGACCGCAAGAAATAATTGGTTAAAACCAATGACCCACAATCTATAGAGTATAATAAAAATTGTCAATACTAAATGTTGTAAAAATGAGCTGGGGCGTGGGGATTTCTGTGAAGAACTTGTGAGTTAAAAAAACTTGAATATTGTTGCGGGTTTGGAAGGTAATATCGATAGTTATCAACAGGGTGGATCTTGCTTTGTTCTAGTTATACACATCGGGAAAATTTGGGCGAAGAATTTTTGTGAAAAAAATGAAGACTATGACTTAGGATCCGTCACGATCTACCCTTGAAGTTAGGGAAAAACCAGCGAGGCTCATATAAAGAGGAGAGGAGAATATTAGAGGATCGGAGGCTGTAAGGACGCTTCGAGCTATCTTTTGATATAAATTTTGGGTAACTACTCAGGTATTTAGACTGAAGACTGAAGGCTATCATTCATAATACCCGAAGTGTTGGATGATGACTCATAATTGGCCCCTAAAAGCCTTCGGCCTTCAGTCTATCCACCTGAGTAGATACAAAAGGAGTTCAATCCAATACTTCCAGGTATTCTATCTTCAACAGTTTTTCACAAAGGAGTGGAACAATGTATGTATGGAGCAAACGGTTGGTTATCGGGTTATTGGTAACGTTCGTCACCTTGGAAGGATTATTTTTCTTTTTGACCGGGGGGGGGGCTGACAGTCAGTTGCATGTTCGGACCACTCAATGGATTACGGTTAATTATATCCTGCTGGTCATTTGGATTTTTGTTTGGATGATTGATCAGGCCCGGGTTCGTGGTAAAAATGTGTGGATGTGGTTGCTGCCCTATATCGTTTGTCCACTTCCAACGTTAGTCGTCTTTATTCTCTTTCTCCAACGTCGAATCGCCTAACCAATCACAACACGAGATTGGGCAAAGCGATAGGGTTTGTGGACCGAGGTTTTGACGGCAAACAACCCAATCATCAGCGGTCCGAACCGTCCTATCAGCATGGAGAGCATGATCATAACTTTTCCAAAGTCAGTGAGAAGGGCGGACAAACTTCGCGTATCTCCGTCTCCTAATGACATGCCGACAATTCCCATTGCAGAGGTCACTTCAAACATCAGCGATAAGAATGGTTGGGATTCCGTGGAGGCGAGGAGCAAGGTCATTCCGGTAATGAGGGCGAGGGCCATTATCGTCAAGCATAGGGCTCGGGTAATCAGGTCTAGAGGAATACGTCGGTGAAAGACTTCCACATCTCTATCTCGCCGAAGCAGGCTCCAAATGGTCAAAAATACTATGGCGATAGTTGTCGTTTTAATTCCTCCAGCCATGCTGCCAGGTGATCCGCCGATAGCCATTAACAAGAGTAAGAAGTAGAGTGTGGGTTCCCGCATCTCTCCCAAGTCGATTGTCGTAAACCCTGCGGTACGTGAGACTGCATGAAAATAGGAGACGGTGAATGTCTCACCCACAGATAATGGTTGGAGTGTGGCGGGATTGTTCCATTCCAGCATGGAAATGCCTAGCGTTCCGATGGCAATGAGAATTCCTGTCGTAATGACCACAAGTTTCGTGTGTGTGTTGAAGCGGAACCTGGCACCTCGAAAATTGTCGAGGAGATCTTCAAAGACGAGAAATCCAATGCTCCCTAAGATAACCAAAATGGTGACGATACCATTAATCGTCCAGTCTGATTGAAAGGAAATAAGGCTGTCGGAAAATAATGCAAACCCGGCGTTGTTAAAGGCAGAAATGGCGTGAAAGATGCCATAATAGGCGGCAGTATCCCATGGGTGATCCATTGCAAAGCGCAGGGTGAGCAGAACGGCGCCGATGCCTTCTAAGGTAAAGGTAATGATCAAAACAAGTTTGGCGAAGCGGACAAGACCTTGCAGACCCATTGTACTCATGGTTTCCGAGAGCATCATGCGGTCGCGCAGACCCAGACGACGTCCCAGCATCAAGAGAATGAGAGTTGCCATCAAAGCATACCCTAGACCGCCGATTTGAATCAGGAATAAAATCACCCCCTGCCCAAAGGCCGTAAAATCTTGTGGGGTATCCATGACGATCAGGCCGGTCACACAGACGGCAGATGTGGCGGTAAAGAGAGCATCAATGAATCCCAGATGGACCCCGGGATTCGTGGCAAACGGGAGCATGAGAAAGCAGGCTCCCAAAAAAATCAGTCCCATGGCCGCTAAAGCGACGACTTGTCCTGGGGGCAGTCGAATGCCCGTGAAGCGGGAGAGGAGAAGTTTCCCAATTCCGACATTCATCGTGACAGACTCAAGGCCAAGAAAGGTGGTGCGAAGAACGCTGTGCTCAACATGGTTGTCAGGAACTGAGAGGAGCTGCCGGTTGTGCAACCGGGCGCACAGGGTATGGTGAACAAGAGTTGTGGGTCCAGATCTCCAACGAAGATCAAAATTCCATCGAGTAGGGATTAATCAAGAAAAATACTATCATGTTCCTGAAGAAATGGGAACAGGCGACAGGGCGATCTTGTTGTCCAAGAAGGGCTTCTCTATAATCTTGAAACTATGGCTCCATTGACGACGCAACAACCACGGGTGGCGTTTTCGACGATCGGGTGTCGACTCAATCAAGCCGAAACCGCGCTTTTGAAAGATGGATTCCGGCGCCGGGGTTTCTTGCCGGTTGAATATGGGCAAGACACAGATGTCTTGGTCCTGAATTCTTGCACGGTCACGGAAGGGGCAGAAGCCGATTGCCGTCGGCTGGTGCGTCAGACCCTCCGTCGGTCACCGCAAGCTTTTGTGGCCGTGACGGGATGTTATGCACAAACTGGTCTAGAAGCGCTTCGTCAAATCGAGGGTATCGATCTGATTGTCGGCAATCAATTTAAAATGCAATTGCCCGATATCCTGCCTCCTATTCCGCAACAGGTAAAACGGCCTTTGCCACATGTTCATCATGAGCGCATGGACCCTGAGAATTTTTTGCTTGAAGGAGCCGGGGATTATTCCACGACTCGAGCGAATTTGAAAATTCAGGATGGCTGTCAATTCATGTGCGCTTTTTGTTTGATCCCCTTTGCGCGAGGCAGGGAGCGAAGCCGGTTTGTGGATGATGCTGTTCGTGAGGCCAAAGAACTTGTTGAGAGAGGCCATCGTGAATTGGTCCTGACTGGCGTCAACATCGGGCAGTATCAAGATGAGGATAGCGACCTGTTAGGTCTGATTTCACGGCTGGAAGCGATTGGGGGCTTGGAACGTATTCGAATTTCTTCTATTGAACCGACGACGATTCCTGGAGGGCTTTTGGAGCGCATGAAATCCTCGCAGAAGTTGTGTCGGTTTCTTCATGTCCCACTACAAAGCGGAGACGACACGATTTTGCGAGCCATGAATCGGCGGTATTCTGTTCGAGAATATCAAGTGGCTATGGAATGTGCTATGCACATGATTCCCGATGCCTGCTTTGGCACAGACGTCATGGTAGGATTTCCTGGAGAAGGCCCGACGGAATTTGCGAACACGCTTGCTTTCATCCAAGATCTGCCTTTTGCGTATTTACATGTGTTCAGTTATTCCCCGCGGCCTGGGACCGCCTCCACCAAGATGGCTAGTCAGGTACCTCCCGGGGTCATTAAAGAGCGCAGCCGGATCCTACGGGAACTTTCATGCCAAAAACGGAAGGTGTTCCAACAGCGGTTTTTGGGTCGAGAGTTAGCGGTATTATTTGAAGAAGAGGTGAATGGGACTTGGACGGGTCTGACCGACCATTATCTTCGTGTGGATGTACGTTCCGCCCTGGATCTTAAAAACACGATACAATCGGTTTTGGCCACAGGGGTCATGACCGATCGGGTTATGGGTCTTCTCAATCCGTTGCCAGGTAGTTTCTCTTTACATGATCATCAAGAGCTTGCCGTTATTCAGGAAGGGAACGTATGAGCAGTACGCCCTTACTCTTCCCTGAAAATCTAAAATCCTGGGCGTCTTCGACGGCGAAGAGCGGGTATCACGTCTATATTGAAACCTTTGGGTGTCAGATGAACGAATATGACACCGAATTGGTCCGGTCGATCATGAAAGCGCGTGGGTTTCAATTTACCTTGGAGGATGAAGAAGCCGACGTTATTTTGTTTAATACCTGTGCCATTCGGGAAAATGCGCATAATCGACTCTATGGACATTTGGCTCGTTATAAAACCAGGAAACAAGAGCGGGGGCTGGTGATCGGGGTCTTAGGCTGTATGGCCCAGAATCTGAAGCAAGAATTGCTGGATACACGATCGTGGATTGACGTCCTTGTCGGCCCTGATGCGTACCGGCGCTTGCCTGACTTGCTCACCGAAGCGTTGGAATCTCAACGACAGGGGTTAGCGGTAGATTTGTCCGAATATGAAACCTATGCCCAAATCGTTCCGGATCGTACTGGTGGGGTGAACGGCTGGATTGCCGTCATGCGAGGGTGTGATAATTTTTGTTCATTCTGTGTGGTGCCTTATACGCGAGGCCGTGAACGTTCGCGGGAGCCGGAAGGTATTCTTGAAGAAACACAACTGCTTGCCAGCCAAGGGGTCCGACAAATTACCTTGCTAGGACAAAATGTGAATTCCTATCGATCCAGTGGATGGGATTTTGCCCGGCTGCTTGTTGGGGTCGCTGATGTGCCGGGTATTCAACGCGTACGATTTACCTCGCCACATCCCAAAGATTTTCCACCGGCGTTGCTTGAAGCAGTGGCCCAACATTCCACTATTTGCAATCAAATTCACTTGCCGCTGCAATCAGGAAACGATCGCATGTTGGAACGCATGGGGCGGTGTTATACCCGTCGAGAGTATCTCACACTCGTAGAAGCCATCCGGAATAAAGGACCGATTGTGTTGACGACCGATCTGATCTGTGGATTTTGTGGGGAAACGGATGAAGAGTTTCAAGATACCTATGATCTTGTGAAAGAGATGCAATACCAAGCGGCTTTTGTGTTTAAATATTCAGAACGCAAACATACCATTGCGGCCAGAAAATATCCCGATGATATCCCTGACCAGGTGAAGGGATATCGGACGAACAGACTCATTGAATTACAAAAAGAAATTTCCCTTTACAAAAATCAAGCCTTGCTGGGCACCGAGGTTGAAGTCATGATCGAAGGGAACTCCAAAAAGTCCGATCAGCAATGGATGGGTCACACTGAACACAATGTCACGGTCGTTTGGTCGAAGGATGACCTCACGCGGGCTCCTGGAGATCTCGCCTCTATCTTCATCCAAGATGCGACCCCTTCGACTCTCTACGGGATCGTCACGAGGGGCGGCGGGGGAAGTGAAAAGTGAGAAGGTAGAAGAGAAGAGTCCAGAGTGAGAAAGAAGAAGGGTCTTACTGTTGCGACTTCTTTTGCTTCTTACTTCTCACTCCATGGACCAGAGGCTGAAAGGGTTTCCCGCGTATTTTCATAGCGAAAATTCACAGTTTTGCATGAAGTTGCCAATACTTCCTGTCAGGTGTTGTTCCTTCCTCAAGTCAGTCTTGTAAGATCCGATAAAATCAGTACAGTCTTGTGAGAATGAGGCTTCCTTAGCTGAAGATTGACTTTCCCAATTTGAACGAACCTGCCTGAGCACTACAAGATAGCCAAGAAAGAATTGACCAAGCATGGATCCGCAGATACTCCAACGCATTAAAAATTGTAAAACTCTTCCGGCAATCCCGGCGTTGCCACTGCAGGTTTTGCAAATGTGTCGGGACGATAAGGCCAATGCGCAACAAGTTGGCGAGGTCATCAGCAAAGACCCGTCTTTTGTGGCGAAGCTCTTGAATGTCGCCAATTCCAGTTTTTATGGAGGAAGTCGGCATAGGGTGGCGACGGTCACGCATGCCGTGACGCTATTGGGCATGAATTCCATTGCCACGTTAGCCTTCTGTTTTTCCTTGTACCGGGATCTGCGAAAAAAGGGGGGAGGGGCCTTCGACCATACCCATTTTTGGCACCGGTGTATTTTGGCAAGTTTAGCCGCGAAAATCTTAGCCAAGCGTGCTCGAGTCACCAATGAAGAAGAGATTTTCTTAGCAGGTCTGTTACAAGACCTGGGGGTCTTGGTCATGAGTGAGGCGTTTGGCAATGAATATGGTGTGCTGTACCGAAAAGCTAATCAGGACCATCAGGCGCTTGAGGAGCTGGAACAAGGTCGGTGGAAAACCGATCATTGTGAGATTGGGGCATGGTTGGCCGAAACCTGGGAATTGCCCGAAGTGTTACGAGAAGCGGTTCGTGGCAGTCATAACCCATCCCTTGCCTCGTTTGAGGATGAAGCCTCCCGGTTAACCATTATGTGTGTGGCGTTGTCCGGTCGCTTAGCGGATATGTGGTGCCATCCCCAGCCTGAGACAGCTATTCAAACCGCCATTGACTTGTCTCAGGAACTCTTACAAATCGATTCCGAGGGCGTCGTGGAAGTGGCCAAGAAAATTAGTGAAGGCATTCCTGACATGTCGGCGTTTTTCCAGGTTAGCCTTGGAAAGCCCACAGAAATTCAAAAAGTGTTAGATCTCCTCGACCAGACGATTAACGAATCTGCACCGACCGAAACTTCAGAACCCGTTCCTGCCTTCTAAAGCTTTTTTCAACATTCCCTCTCTGTGCAAAGCCAAAGGGGAGTGGGGTTAAAAAAAACCAATCTTCAACACTTGCGTTACAAGGCGTGTGAAAAAATTTTCCAGAAAGATGAAACTACGTATAAATACTCATATCAAAGTGGTTGTATAAGAGTGTAGGTCAATGAGTATTAAGACCACCCCAGATTAGAAGCCAATCAATTTTTTTATCCAATATATTTCCTATACTCTATTTCTTAATAATAGAGGCGAGGGGCCGGGCGGAGCCTAAGTGCAGCGGCCCCCGTCAGCTTGTTCAGAAAAGGGGGTGTCAACTAAATATCAATGGATTCTCTTCCAGGCGAAAGGTTTAGAATGGGCAGTCATTTCAGTTATGACTAAAATTGGTTGAAAATGCGGGGGACCCCGAAAATGTTTTTTTGCTACACCTCCCAACAAAATAAACCGATATGATTTTAGGGGAAAAGAACATCGTTTCACCCCGATTCCTATAAGGCCAATAATTTTCGCCTTTGGCCTTTCTCATTCCAAATTGGAACCAGAGCCATGAAAAAGGCAATGCGCACGGGTTTAGGTCAACAGGACTCGACAGGTTTGTCGATAAAGATGGAAGGGGTCGTCGTCCATTTTAATGAGCCACATGGTTTTGGGTTTATCTGGTCAAAGGCTTTCTCCAAAGACGTGTTTGTTCATGTGCGGAACATCCCTGATCGACAAGTTCTGGCTGTGGGACAAAAGGTGATGTTCGACACCAAAAAGACACGTAAGGGTTTGTTGGCAATTAATGTCATCCCCGGGAAAATGGCAAAATCTCCCCACACTGTATTTGGAATACTCGGAATTCTGGGGACCGGTCTGATGACGTTTATCTCGTATTACCAAGGATTGAACATTGTCTGGTCCTATTTTTTGTCCATCAATCTCCTAACATTTTTTTTCTATGGTTACGACAAGAAATTTTCACGGTCATCCTATTTTCGCATCCCTGAATCAATACTTCACAGTCTTGCAATTTGTGGAGCGGCTCCTGGAGGACTTGTAGGCCAAATGGTTTTTCGTCATAAAACAATGAAAAAATCCTTCCAGATCGTATATTGGGTTATTGTTATTGTACAGATGATTATTCTGTACGTATTTCCATGGCACTAGCGGTGCTGGTTCTTTCTTTCCATAAAATGTGCCAAAGACCACAAAAACCCAAATCAAGGGGGTGAATTTCACAGACTTGATACCTATTCATCTTGTCCTTTCCATTCATTCATCCCGTATGGTCAAACAACTCATGCGATCCCATCTTCCACATGTTCCAATGGATGCCCCCTACCCCCTCAACCTTTCATTAACAAAGACCCCAAACACACCAAAGCCCCACACTCGATGATGTGAGGCTTCTGATATTCTCAAATTCTGATTAGTAAAAAATAAAAGAATCTGCTTAGTGCCCTTCGCTAGCTGTTTCCAATAGAGTGGCTGCTGGCGGAATCCTACCGATCCCAAGCGTCACACACAAAGCGGGCACTGTCGATATAGATCCCACGCTTTCCCCGAAACGCCTTGCCGACCATCCCAGGGGGGCATTCAAAAACGTCACTTACCGCATTACCGGGGCTACTTTTTCCAACGCGTAAGCATTGGTCCGTTCCCCTGGAGCATTGGCCGCTAGCAGCGTCAGGGGCCTTTCTCGAGGGAACCCAACGACCACAAGAAACGCTAAACTCATTGATGAATTGTCCGGAAAAAGCACGTAACTCAGTGACCACATTCCCTCGGTTGCACCGTCTGATGCGAGCTGTTCCTCCACTGCCCCCCACTGGCCCTCGTGTGAATTCACGTCCGAGCGCACCGGTTTGTGGATTGACCCGCTGACAGATAATCCCGAGTGCATCCAACCATGAGCCAGCCTTAAAAATTGCCCCGACCATGACGTTGTTTGACCCACAATCAAGGTTGTAAGTTCTGTTGCCTCCACTTCCTCCAAATAATGGGGTGGAAAACTCTGTGCGCTGGGCACGCCGTTTGGCCGCAATCATGGCCTGTAATTGCTGACGAGTCAGGAAGAACGACCGCCCTCTGGACCGGACCCCACTATAGGTGCCCACTGTTTCCAACCGCTTGCCATCCGGAAGCAACAGCACCAGGTAATGAGTGTCGGCCTTTTCTCCTGCCATTGACAACGCCAGTGGAGCCTCCAGGGCTTCTTCATGACGTCCCACTTGCGTCTCGATCAACAGAGCATCAACCGGCGTGCCTCCGCTAGGCGTGATCCGTAACCATTCTTCCGCCGGTTCCACGACATACGACCCCGCGCCAAGTACGACATCTCCGCCATCCGCAGTCGTGACATGCACTGCTTGGTCAAGGTCCACCATGGGACTGGCCAGTGCCGAGGGTGCCCCCCAAGTAGTCACGATGAACGGGAGAACCATCAGTGTGCATTTCAGGAATTGGAAGGCCCTCATGTTTTCCTCCTTCGGCAAAAAAAGATAATGGGCATGATGACTAAAACTTTGACTCAGACCGTGAGTCGTTCCGTAGGGCGTTTCGGTTCAATCGGGGCATCGGTTTTCTGAGAGCGCATCAAACAGCCCCAAAGATCCTTGTGGATGCCGCCACTGTCCCAAAATCAATGAAAAAAAGCTAGTCGTGGACTGATAGAGATGGTTGGAAGGTGGAACCAGATAAAACTAGGGAAGTAACACACCAAAGCCCAACCCCGTGCGGAGTCAGGCTCTTGGTGTAAATGATTGATGGTGAGGTAGACCTTGATTGATTGCGGATGGGACAGGTTAAAGATGGCCGACCCTTGTCCCTCCACTAGCCTTGTCTTCACGAGCTACTTTCTTCGCATCAATGCGCTTTACCCTTCC
>QIDY01000238.1 GCA_003228495.1 Nitrospirota bacterium | reverse complement strand
TATAAAACCCGGATTGGGTTAATTTGAGAAAACTTTCCACGTGCTTAGGGGCTAAATCAGGGAAAAGCACGATTTCCATTTCTCCAAATTTTGTTTTCAACATCACGTGGGGCGTTTGCTGGCCTGCCGTTGGCTCTTCTGCCCAACTCACGGGAACCACCAGGACATGCACCATGGCTATAAAACCGAACACGACCACACCTCGTCGACAGATATTCCCCAACGTACCTGCGAAAACGTTCATAACGATTCCTCCATTGCTATTCATGTGAATGTCTTATTGTATCAGAACCATGTTGACTCACCTGCGCGAAGGCTTGTTCCGCAGCACATTGCTCCGCTTCTTTTTTTGTATGTCCTTTGCCTTGCCCCATCACATGACCACAGATTTCCACGATCACGGAAAAAACTTTTTGATGATCCGGGCCTGATTCCTGAACCAACCGATACCGTGGACTGGTTCCATCGTGTTTGTGCATCCATTCCTGTAACCGGCTTTTCCAATCTCCCCCGACCGTCATCTCAGGGCTATCTCGCAGACCAGAAAATTCAATAGCCAGCACCCGGCCAATGAATGTACGAGCCGCTTCCAATCCACTATCCAGATAAACGGCTCCAATGAGAGCTTCGAGCGCATTAGCCAACAGCGAATGCTTTTCTCGCCCGGATGATACTTCTTCACCGCGACCCAGTCGCAACCATTGTCCGAGTCTAAGACGCCCGGCCGCATTTGCAAGCGTGGTGCGGCTAATTAAACCAGCTTTAAGTTTGGAGAGTTCCCCTTCCGTGTATGTCGGGAAAATCGCCACAACGCTTTCGCTTATCACAAGCCCCAAGACCGCATCTCCTAAGAATTCCAGTCGCTCATTATTCGGGGCAGTCGTCGACTCTTGTGTCTGCGAGAAAGATCTATGCGTAAGGGCTTGATACAACAGGGCTTCTTGCTTAAAGACATAGTCGAGCGTTTCCTGAATATCTTTGATTTCGAACACCAACATTCACCGCTATCATATGGCCATGAGAGAATCCCAAAAATTCTCTTCTACCCTTACCCACAATCGGTTCATCATATCATATCGCATATCCTTGATGACGAAACAGGACTGTAGGGAAAGCGATTAGACAAGGGATACGATCTGGAAAGAAACCCTGCTTCTATACCTCCTGCCACCGACGAAACACTAAGCAGGCATTGACTCCGCCAAACCCAAAGGCATTGGAAATAGCCACATCAAACGAACAGGCGCGAGATTGGTTAGGGACATAATCCAAGTCACATTCCGGATCGGGGTCATCTAAGTTGATTGTTGGAGGAATGATGCCTTGTTGCAATGCCAAGACGGAGAAGACCGCCTCTATTCCTCCCGCCGCTCCCAATAAATGTCCTGTCATGGACTTTGTGGAACTCACCGGAATGGAATAGGCTTGCTCCCCGAAAACCTTTTTGATGGCTTGCGTTTCCACTCGATCTGCAAACGTCGACGTCCCATGAGCATTGATATACCCTACCGATGATTTGGAAACGCCTCCATCCTGGAGCACATGCTCCAAACAGGTCACCGCGCCGGCACCATCATCTGATGGGGCCGTGATATGAAACGCATCGCTATTCATCGCATAACCAATAAGCTCAGCATAGATCTGTGCGCCGCGAGCACGAGCATGCTCCAGTTCTTCCAAAATCAGCACACCAGACCCTTCTCCAATGACAAATCCATCACGATCTTTATCAAAAGGCCGGCTGGCTCTCTCCGGCTCATCGTTTCGCCGAGACAAGGCCTTTGCCGAAGCAAAGCCAGCGACACATGTGGGACAGATAGTTGCCTCCGTACCCCCAACTATCATGACGTCAGCTTCTCCCCGTTGAATAAGTCGAAACCCATCACCAATGCAATGATTACCGGTGGCACAAGCCGTCACTGAGCACCCATTGGGACCTTTCGCGCCAAACCGAATAGCTACTTGGCCTGACGCAAGATTGATAATGACCATCGGGATAAAAAACGGGGAAACGCGGTCCGGTCCACGTTCCAATAACACCTTATGATAATGCTCAATAGCGGGAAGCCCTCCAATGCCCGCGCCGATATACACACCCACCCGATCCGCATTCTCAGGGGTGACGACAAGCTTGGCATCATCTACGGCTTCTTGGCTGGCAGCAATGGCAAAATGGATAAATGTATCCATTTTTTTTATTTCTTTTTTTTCGATATACGCCGCAGGATCAAAATTCTTGACTTCCCCCGCAATGCGCACGGGATATTGACTCGCATCAAATCGAGAAATTGGTCCAATACCGGATTGACCCTGGCAAAGTTTTTCCCAGGTTTTGGATACACCAATCTCCAACGGGGTGACGAGCCCCAATCCTGTCACAACGACTCGACGTGGTGACCACTCACTCATCGCAACTACCTTAATCTACTTACGTGATGAAAAAATCATGATTTTTCCTTAATAAAATCCACGGCAGCCGAGACGGTTTGAATTTTTTCCGCATCTTCATCCGGAATTTCAATTTCAAATTCTTCCTCTAGTGCCATCACCAATTCTACGGTATCCAAAGAATCGGCCCCCAGATCCTCCACAAACTTGGCATCTGAAACCACATCATCTTCTTCCACCCCTAATTGTTCGGCAATAATTTTCTTCACACGTTCTTCTACAGCCATCGTTGGCACCTCCTCCTTCCAAAGTGTATTCAGTAAGAAACCCCATAACCAAGAGTTTAGGCCATATGCATTCCACCATTAACATGCAAAACATGACCGGTGATATATCCCGCTTTCTCCGTGCATAAAAAACTCACGGCATCCGCAACGTCAGACGGTTGTCCCAATCGCTTTAAGGGAATCTGATTTAAGAGAGCCTCTTTCGTGTCAGCGGAAAGTTCCTGGGTCATGGCCGTATCAATAAATCCCGGGGCGACCGCATTGACCGTGATATTACGACTTGCATATTCCCGAGCGACGGTTTTGGTGAGACCGATGACTGCCGCTTTCGAAGCCGCATAGTTAGCCTGACCTGCGTTCCCAATGGCCCCAACAATCGAGGAAATATTCACAATGCGACCACTCCGTTGTCGGCTCATCGTCGGCAACACCGCCTTTGCACAAAAAAAGGTTCCCGTTACATTCACCTGTAGCACCGCCTGCCAATCTTCTTCTTTCATACGCATGAGCAGACCATCTCGAGTTATTCCTGCATTATTTACCAAAATATCTATCCGTTCCCAATCTTTCAGTACATGATCCACCATACCCTTGGCTTGATCCCAATCGCCAACATTGACCGAAACCGCCATGGCCTTCCTTCCCAATTGCTTGACCCGTTCGACCGTTTCTTGACAGCGGTTCGCATTCAGATCGGCCACAACAACATCCGCACCTTCTTGGGCCAATGTTGTAGCAATCGCTTGGCCAATACCTTGTGCAGCTCCTGTGACTACGGCAATTTTTCCTGTCAATGACATTGCCACCCCTTCGATAAAATGTGGAATGCGCGTTTATTATGCCACGTGTGCGAGAACATGTTCATATGATTCTTGATCAAAGATATTCCACGTTTCCGCTTCGGGCACAATACGTTTCACTAGCCCCGTCAAGACTTTGCCCGGACCAATTTCAATAAAATTCGTAATACCCATTGCCCACATCGTCTGAATAGTCTCTTGCCAACGAACGGAGGACGGAAGTTGTCGAACTAAAGATACGCGGACGTCAGCCGAAGATCGAAGCACCTTAGCTTCCACGTTATTGATCAAGGGTACCTTTAAATCAGACCATTCTAGACAATCAATATCTTGTTTCAATCGATCCGCCGCAACCTGCATTAATGGTGTATGGACCGGTACGCTGACAGGCAAAGGCTTCACTCGTTTGGCTCCACGAGTTTTGGCCACTTCCATGGCTCGCTCCACGGCAACGCGTTCTCCCGCAATGACCGTTTGCCCAGGAGAATTCAAATTCGCTGGAGCGACAATTCCCAATACCGCAGCCTCTTTACAGACCGCGCATACCTCAGATTCGGAAAGACCCAAAACCGCAGCCACTAAGCCGCTCCCCGGGCTCACAGCCTCCGCCATATATTGCCCGCGCTTTTGCACAAGGCCGACGGCTTCACGAAACCGGATCGCTCCTGCCGCGACAAGAGCAGTATATTCACCCAAACTATGCCCCGCCACAGCCGATGGTGCAAGCGGACCATCTTGTACAAGTTGAAACGCCGCGACGCTCGTCACCAGCAAGGCAGGCTGTGTGAACTCCGTTTGATTCAGCCGCTCTGCTGGGCCATCAAAACACAAGGCTCCCACATCATACCCCAAGACATTTTCTGCGTCTTGATAAAGAGCAGAAATGCGCGCATTCGACTCATACAAAGCCTTCCCCATCCCCACCGATTGCGACCCTTGTCCAGGGAATAAAAACCCTATTGGTGATTTCACGTGGTTAGTTCACTGTTTGGAAAATGATGAAGCAATAGATATCCCGCCATCGACAAGCGGAATATCTTTGGGACGATTAATCGACAATAAATTCTCCCCCGTCGACACAAATTACATTCCCCGTGATCCAATGGGCTTTAGGATGACTCAAGAGACCCAAGGCGTCGGCCACGTCTTGCGTCGTGGTTAAACGGTTCGACGGATTTTTCCGTTGAGCCATGGCAATCATTTCATCAGACCCAGGAATTTTTCGTAAAGCTGGGGTATCCGTGACTCCTGCCATAAGAGCATTAATGGTAATCCCTAGGGGTGCCAATTCCAAAGCAAGTTGTCGTGTGTGGGATTCCAGAGCTGATTTGGCTGCAGAAACGGCTCCATAGGTTCGCCAGACCCGAGCCCCCCCCGCACTCGTCATGGAAAAGATACGACTTCCGGAGCATAAAAACTTTTGACTCACTAACTCTTGCGTCCAATACACCAGACTATTGGCCATGACATCCAACGTCATATCCATTTGGGCTTTATTGATGCCTTCCGCTGCAGATCCCGCAATATACGGTTTTAATGTTCCAAAGGCCAATGAATGCAAAAAAACTCGAACGTTCACAGGCTTTCCAGACTCCTCACCCCGTTGCCTCATCGTATTCAAAATATCAGTCCGCTTTTCCGGATCTGCGGCATTCGCATTAAAAAATAACACTTCACGCCCAAGTCCACGAATTTGCGTCACGATACGCTCCGCATTTGGTAAGGTTGATTTTCGATCCAAATGCACACCCACGATATTCAATCCCAATCCCGCCAGCTCCAAAGCCACAGCTTCCCCAAACCCACTTGATGCCCCAAGAATTAAGGCCCAATCACCTTCACCCCATTTCATGTCGGACATAATTTTCCTCTCTTCTCTCGTTTCTCAACAAACAAATTTCCTTTTCAATCTTCTACCACTAGCTACAACAAAGAAGATAGCCTCATACCGCGAAGTTTTCTGTCAGCCAGCTAATTTACCAACGAATCAACGCCGACGCCCAGGTCAGACCTGCTCCAAAGGCAGCCAACAACACTAAATTGCCCTTTTGAATTCTCTGACTGAGAACCGCTTCATCTAAGGCCAGCGGAATGGACGCAGCAGAAGTATTACCAAATCGGTCCAAATTAATCATCACTTTTTCTTGAGCTAACCCTAACCGCTGATTTACCGCCTTCAAGATTCGCATATTAGCCTGGTGAGGAATGAATACATCAATGTCTTGTATGGCCACTCCATTGGCCTCAACCGCTTCTTTCACCGCCTCTTCCATGGATTTGACGGCAATTTTAAACGTTTCATTGCCTTTCATTTTGACAAAACAGCGTTTATTTTCCAACACATCTTTCGAGGCTGGCTCTTTGGATCCTCCACCGGGAACATAAATCATCTCAGAAAGTCGCCCATTGGCATGTAAATGCGTAGAAAGAATTCCTGAATGTTGAGGCCCTTGTCCAAGAACCACGGCCCCCGCTCCATCCCCGAATAACACGCACGTATTGCGATCACTCCAATCGGTAATAGCCGACATAACTTCAGAACCAATAACCAGCACATACCGCATCCCATTCTTGATATACGCATCGGCAATGGATAAGGCATAGACAAACCCGCAACATGCCGCCGAGATATCGCAAGCTGCCGCCCGTGTGGCGCCTAACCGGTGTTGGAGAAGACAGGCAGTAGATGGAAGCGGAGTGTCTCCCGTACATGTCGCCAACAGAATAAGATCAATATCCGTTGCGGTAACCTTGGCGGCAACGAGCGCCCGCTGCGCGGCTTCTATGGCCAAATCCGAGCAGGCTTGCCCGGATTCGACCAGTCGACGCTCACGAATACCGGTTCGCTCCACTATCCAGGCATCTGACGTCTCAACCATGCGTTCCAAATCGGCATTGGTCAACACCCGTTTCGGAACGTAACTGCCTGTTCCAAGAAAGTCACTACTCATTTATTCTTGCGATGCCAAGGCAAATTGAGCCACAAGTTAAAGGACCCCGTGAGCAATATCATCTCGAATTTGGTCTATTAATCCAGCTTTTGCCAAGACCTGTGCCTGAAGAATGGCGTTCTTGATGGCCTTCGATGAAGAGCGCCCATGGCAGATCATGCTGATACCCTCTACACCCAAAAGGGGGGCTCCGCCAAATTCGGCATAATCGGTTTTTCGGCGCAAGCGAAGAAGAGGGCCTGCCACAAAGAGATAGGACAAGCGCCCAAGAGCAGATTTGGCAATTTCCTTCATCAACATTTTCTTTATGGCATCTGCCAGCCCTTCTGATATCTTTAATGCCACATTGCCGATAAAGCCATCAGTCACGATCACATCGGCATGGCCGCTATACACGTCTCGGCCTTCAATATTGCCAATAAAATGGATATGACTCTCTTTTAAAAGCTTAAAGGCCTCTTTGGTCACTTCATTGCCTTTGGTATCTTCTTCACCAATACTCAAGAGGCCGACTCGAGGTCGCTCCACAGCCAAAAGCTGTTTTCCATACTCGTGACCCATGATGCCAAATTGGTAAAGTTGGCGAGCCGTACAATCGACCGTCGCCCCCACATCCAGCATAATCGCCTTTCCTTGCCTGGTAGGCAGAGTCGCGGCAATAGCGGGGCGATCAACACCGGCAATGGATCCTAACAAAAAAAATGCCGATACCATGGTTGCGCCTGTATTTCCGGCGCTCACCAAGGCATCAGCTTGTTTGGTTTTGACTAATTCCGTGGCTTTCCAAATGGAAGAATCGCGTTTTTTTCTGGCCGCTAACGCTGGAGATTCATGCATCCCAACAACTTGGGAAGCATGGAAAATTGCAATGTTGGATTTCTTGCCACTCAGTCGGTCTAACTGAGCTTGAATAGCCGGTTGATCTCCAACCAGAATGACGGAAACGGATGATTCTCTCGTTGCTTGGAGGGCACCTTCAACGGTGGGAGAGAGACCATGATCTCCTCCCATCGCATCCACGGCTATTTTCATGGGATTGGCTTGGGAATAAGCTGTGTGAAAAAGGCCAGTAACTATTCTTCTTCAACCGCTATGATTGCTTTCCCTTTGTAGGTACCACAGTTCAGGCAGGTCACATGAGACTGTTTAAGCTCATGGCATTGGGGACACGCCGAAAGGTTAGGAGGTGTAAGCTTAAGATGAGACCGCCGTTTATCACGACGAGCCTTTGAAATTTTGTGTTTAGGATTAGCCATGGTGTTCCAACTTAATCGTTAAGAAGATGATTATTTTTCTTACCTTCAGCCCCTCTTCAAACGGGCCTTGAAGAAAGTTTGGTAGTTTTTTGACTCAACATAGAGTGAACATTCGAAACTAAGGCTGACGAAACCATCACAGGCGAGCAACATCCACATACGCCTTCATTTAAATTGGCTCCACAGACCTGGCACAATCCTGCGCAAGTTTCATCGCACAAGGGTTGTAGAGGAGCGGCTAGAATGAGATGTTCCCGCAAGGCTGGAAGCAAGTCAATTTGATTGTCTATTATAGGACGCGTATCAATTTCCTTTTCATGTTCATCATCAAGGGCCGAGTCATGCCTTCTACTACCTTTTTTCATTTTCTTAGAAGACACAGGCACGATCGAAGATTGATTTGTTTGGCTAAATTCGGCGTCCCAAGGCAAGGATACATCTTCTTCAAAATTCATTAAGCAGCGGACACATTCACGGGTGACTTTCCCAGTCAGTGTTCCTTGAAAATTGGCCAAATGATCGTCCGTGACAAAAACATGGCCGGTGCAATTAAGGGAACCAAGAATTTTCCCATCATCGGACGACAGAGCGATTTCGGAAGCCTTTACCTCATACTCAATAGGCAGCCCTTCAGAAGGAATGTCGACTAAATTTATTTTTAAAGGCATGGGCCACGCTAAGAAGAATTCTTGACGAATCCCTCAAATATTTTTTGTTATTAACACTCACAGGCCCGTTGAATGCTTCAACGTTGCTCTTCTGAAAAAGAGAGAATAGCAATATGCCTGGCCCGCTTCACTGCCTGAGTGAGCCGACGTTGATGACGCAAACAATTCCCCGAAGTTCGACGGGGGATAATCCTTCCCCGTTCGGTTAGAAAATTCCTCAGAAGGTTAGCATCTTTATAGTCCAACGGTGTCTTATCAAAGCAAAAGCGGCACACTCTCTTCCGCTGAAACAATCGTCCTTTTTCCACAGAAACCTCTCCTCCGCTAAAAATTAGGACATGGGGTCAGGATAAGACTCTTCTGCATATGACGATTCTTCAGCAGTTCCAGATCCAAAACTCCCGGAAGATGCCTTTTTGGGTAAGAATGTCACAGTCTGGGCCACCACTTCATGTTTGCTTCGCTTTTGCCCATCGTCTGTTTCCCAACGTCGTTGCTGGAGGCGTCCATCAACAATTGCCCCATCACCCTTGTTAAGATATTGTCCACAATGCTCAGCTTGCCTCCCAAACACCACGATATCAACATAGCATACTTCTTCTTTTTGTTCATCAGCTTGGCGATAACGACGATTGACCGCTAACGGAAAATTTACGACCGGCGTCCCACTCGGGGTATACCGAAGCTCTGGATCTCTCGTCAGATTACCAATCAAGATAACTTTATTGAATCCCGTCATCCCCGGATTCCTCTCCCTCCGTTTCAGCCACAGCGACCAAATCAGCAGGATTCACACGAACGGTCATAAATTTCATCACTTGATCTTCCATTCGCTGAAAACGCTCTAGTTCCGCAACCACGGTTGGTGGGCCTTCAAATTGGATAGTAATGAATGTGCCTTTTCGTTCATGCTGAATATCATAGGCTAATTTTTTCTTCCCGCTATTGTCCAATTTCAAAATATTTGCCCCAGATTGGGTTAACACTTCCTTAATTTTCTCGACAACCCGATCATTGTCCGTTTCCGACTGAACAGGCCGAAGAATACATACTGATTCGTAGAGTTTCATAACACCCTTTCTCGATGAATAATTGATTCGTGTACAGACGAACCAATCGCCTTGTACCACAAAAGGGAAACGAAATTACCACAGTGTGAAAGATGCTGTCAAACCTATTATGAGACGCAACCTAGTGATAAAATTAGAAAAATCCGATCATTCTCTCGCCTACCCAACTTCATTGTTCGTCAGTTTCTTCCGGAATAGACGGCGCATGAAATTGGTTCATAGCCACTGAAACCCCCTCACACATCAAACATTCTAAAGCGTCTACCGCGTTAGGTAGCAGTGTATCAACCCGCTCACGCTCGTCTTTTGTAAAGGGGGACAACACATACTGAGCTGGATCTTCATGAGCGGGAGGTCGGCCGATTCCGACCTTCAAACGACAGAAATCTTCGGTTCCTAGGTATGACAACACGGAACGTAGGCCGTTATGGCCACCTGCACCGCCTCGAGTTTTAATCTTAAGTGAACCAAGGGGAAGGTCCAGATCATCATACACAAGGATGAGATCCGATGAAGTGATGTGTTGATCCTGAAGGATGGAATAAACGACTTCTCCAGTCTGATTCATCCATATTAAGGGCAAGGCCAGAAGCACTGATCGCCCATCAATGGCACCTTGACCTTGAAGGGCTTGGCCTTGTTGGCCTAACGCTACTCCCCAACGTCGGGCCGCATGCTCAAGGACCATCCATCCCAAATTATGCCGCGTCTGCTGATAAGTTGGCCCAGGATTTCCAAGACCCACGACCACATGCAAGGATTATTTTTTACTTTCTTTCGTCTTACTTTCTGGAGCTGCGGGAGCTGCCGCTGTTGCCTCTTCAACTTTGGCCTTGTCGTCGGCGGGAGGAGTTACCCCTTCAGCCACCTCACGAGCAAGCAATGATTCCAATTTGGCCTCAGAGATCTTGGTTGCGACGTGAACGACCATCAACTCTTGAGCATCCAGTATCTTGACTCCTTCAGGCACTTCCACGTCTTTGACATGGATACCCTGCCCCACACCCAAAGTTGTGGCCGTTACCTCGATATGATCAGGAATCAGGCCAGGGAGGCACTCAATGTGCAATTCCCGAAGAGGCTGATGCACAATACCCCCTTCTTTGACCCCAATTGGCACCTCCCCGATAACCGAGACTGGAACCTTCACACGAATGAGTTTTTCCATCGAAACTTCAAATAAATCAATATGCAGAATGGCCCCGGTAATCGGATCAAGCTGGTGATCCTGTAAAACGGCCACTTTCTCTGATTCACCTGGCATTCTGACGGTCAACAGACCCGTATGGCCAACCTGAGATAAGACCAGCTTCCTCGCAACATTATGCCCTAATGACAAAAATTGAGATTTTCCACCCCCATATAACACCCCAGGGATCTTCCCCTGTCGCCGCAACTGCCGGGCAACCCCTTTTCCAGCCTTTTCCCGCCTTTCCACTTCAAGATCATATTTCATGGTGGTATCCTCTTCCTCAAAACCAATAATTGTGAATATTTCTAAGCAGCTTATGTATTCTCGCCCCCTAAACAAACAAGGAGGTCACAGATTCCTCTCGGTGTATTCTCAAAATCGCTTCGCCCAACAGTGGCGCAACCGTAAGAGCTTTTAATTTAGAACAATGTTGCTCTTTACTATTTAACGGAATCGTATTGGTTACTACCACCTCTCGCAAACATGATCCCTCTAACCGTTCCAGAGCGGGACCCGACAAAACTGGATGAGTACAACCCGCCCAGACAGAAAGTGCTCCATTATCTAAACATGTTTGCGCCGTTTGGACAATCGTACCGGCTGTATCGATCATATCATCAAATAAAAGGGCATTCATGCCTTTTACATCACCGATAATATTCATTACCTCAGCCTGATTGGGTGATTCTCGCCGTTTATCGATAATAGCCAGGGAGGAGTTCAGCCGTTTGGCAAACGCTCTGGCTCGCTCCACCCCTCCGGCATCTGGCGATACAATTACCATATCAGACACCTGCTGCTTTTTAATATAGTCCAAGAGAACAGGCATCGCATACAGATGGTCCACAGGGATATCGAAAAACCCTTGAATCGGTCCCGCATGCAAATCCATCGTCAAAATCCGGTTAGCGCCGGCCACGGTTAAAAGATCGGCAATGAGCTTGGCGCTAATCGGCACTCTGGGCTGATCCTTGCGGTCTTGCCGGCCGTACCCGTAATAAGGAATCACCGCTGTAATCTGTGAAGCCGAAGACCGTTTGACAGCATCAAGCAGCAGCAACAGCTCCATAATCGAGGTATTCACCGGATGACAGCAGGACTGGATCAGAAACACATCCCCTCCCCGAACATTCTCTTCGATACGAACGCGTGTCTCCCCATCACTAAAGGTCGTGACCGTGGCTTGGCTCAATTCCTGACCAATATATTCAGCAATTTCCTTAGCCAACGCTAGGTTGGAATTTCCCGTAAACAATTTGAGATCACGTGGCATGTGGTTGGCTTGCTTTCAGAAAGAAATTCAAATTTTATTATGACCAGTGAAGCTCCCCCCAGCAATCTGAGGGGTATTTTGCACTGCTTTTATGAATCCGGAAGAAAATCAGGGAAAAGTTAATGCGAAAATCTGTAGCTTGTCAACTCACATATCTGAAGTCAGACTGGCAGGGCTTCAGAAGAGGCTTTATGAAAGATGGCGTGATGCGGCAACACTGTGGTCCCCATCGGAACATGGAAGACGCGCCATTGAGTATCGTGTTGTAGTTGGGCTTCCGCTGCCTGAGCACTCTCCGGTGTGTCGAAGACCCCAAAGACCGTGGCACCACTTCCGGACAATAGCGCCGCTTGGGCACCAAGAGCACCCAGTTTTTCTTTTATATATTTTAAAATGGGGTATACGGGAAACAACGGCGATTCAAAATCATTCTCCATCGTCTTAATTACATCTTCCCAAGACACCTCCAACTGGTTTTCTACCGTTTCGGCCCATGGGCTCAAAGGAGGAATCTCTGACCGATTGGATGCCAATTGCTCATACGCCCATTTGGTCTGGATGGGAAACCCCGGATTAACCAACACAACCCATCTTTTGCCTTCGATAGTACAGGGGGTGACCTCCTGCCCCCAGCCTCGGACCATCGCACAGGGAGATTGAAAAAAGAACGGAATGTCACTACCCAACCCAGCCCCGACATCACACATTTCTGAAAGTCCCCACTTCAATTTCAGCAAATGACCTAAACCGTAGATGGCAGCGGCCGCATCACTGCTCCCACCACCCAAACCAGCCGCAAGGGGAATCGCTTTCCTGATTTCAATATCCACTCCAATGGATCGTTCGGCACGCCGAAGCACCCCTTCAGCAGCACGGTACACTAAATTTCCCTGATCGACCGGCAAGTCCGAATTGTCGCATGTTAATCGGATACGATCATGATTGGGGTTCAACCGAATCCGAAGTTGATCGAATAGATCCACCGAATGCATGAGGGACCACAATTCATGGTACCCGTTTGGCAAACGATCCAATACACGAATGCAAAGGTTCACCTTGGCCGGAGCCTGAACGATAATGCCATTTTCGGGGGCAGCACTGTCACCCACGATTCATCCTCCTTCTACCCGATAATTGATCCAATGGAAAAAATAGGAAGATACATGGCCACCACAACAAGAGCAATCCCACCACCCACCACCACAATCACACAGGGTTCCAACACCGATGTCAATGTGGCAACAACCCGGTCGACTTCCTGCTCAAATAAATCCGCAATCTTCTCAAGCATCGTATCTAACGACCCAGTCGACTCTCCAACTTTAATCATTTGCGTCACCATGGGGGGAAACACGCCACTGGCCCGTAATGTTTCAGAAAGCGGCTTTCCCTCCTGCACATCAGCAACCAAACCTTTGATGCTTTGCTCAATTACCGTATTACCCGTCACCGTTGCCGCCACGGACAACCCGGTTAACAGCGGGATTCCTCGGCGGACCAAAAACCCCAACGTTCGAGCAAATCGCACAATCGCCGATTTTCGGATAATTGCCCCGAGCAATGGAAGATGCAACAGTACTCCATCGATGACTTGACGGCTCTTGACATTGGTGAGCATGAGGCGACTTCCCAAGACCAGGCTTCCCAACAGTCCGACAAAGACAAGCGCATGCCCCCGTAGGTAATCAGCGAGATAAATGACGGCCTGCGTCAACCAAGGAAGGGATTCGCCAAACTCCAGAAAGAGGCCGGAAAACAGCGGTACGACCCAGACAAGTAAAAACACCAAAACGGTGAGCGCCACTGTTATTAGCAAGACGGGATAGGCCAACGCCGAAATAATTTTAGCCCGCAACTGTGCCTGTTTATCTAAATAGACCGCCAGCTGTGACAAGCTCTCATCCAAACGCCCAGTAGTTTCTCCAACCTCAACCATGTTCCGATAAAATTCATGAAAGATTGTCGGGAAATGCCCCAGAGCCTTGGCTAATAAGGACCCTTGTTCAACTTCGGCACGGATGCGACGGACCAGCGGTTCCCAGGCCGGATTTTCTACTTCCGTTCCCAGAATATCTAAACATTCTAAAAGAGGCACCCCAGCCCGAATCAACGTCGCGAATTGATGGGTAAAGACCACAACTTCTTTGTTCGTGATTCTCGGATTTTTCCAGGAACCTTTCCACTGACTTACATCAAAGACACCAACTACGGCGCGTCACCAACAGATCCTGACTACGAAGGAGTTGAATGGCTTCATGGGAGGCGCCCGCCATGATTTCCCCCTGAATAGTTTTTCCTCCCTGGTCTTTCGCCATGTATTGAAACAGGGGCATCGTGTTCATTCCAACTGGTTTCTATTGCTTGCCTAATTTAGTGAAAAGTGAGAAGCAAGAGAAAAGAAAACCTGCATTTCATTCTTGGGAATTTCCTTCTGTCTTCTCTCCTTACTTTGCACTTCTTACTTCTCACTTTATTACTTCTTACGCCCTCGGGCGCAACCGCGCTAACGACATGGACGAAGATCGAACACGCCCTGTTCGTTCCAATAACTTGGTTAATTCTTCGGGGAATATCGTCAGTTCTAAGGCCAACTCCGAGGCAATCACTTTTTTATTCACCAAA
>QIDY01000236.1 GCA_003228495.1 Nitrospirota bacterium | reverse complement strand
CCTCCCCAGCCGTTTTATTGGCAAATATTGGCGTATAGTCTTCAGCCGCCGCCTCTTGAATCATCGGGGCCGCATACTCCAACGTGATTGTTGTCATTCCTAACTTCCTGGCAGTTTTTTCAATTTTGGCTTTTGCCCGCCGACGCTGGAATCCGGCTGGAACCGCCCGAATGCCTTCTCGTGCATCTTTAGTCCATTGCATGGGAATATCATCGTAAGCCACTTCAGTTTCCAGGCCCCCTTCTGCTTGAGCCGCCGCCTCAAAAATGGATTTATCCACTTGTTTAAATTGTGCTCCATCCAGCCCACAAACCGGACATAAGACCGGTTGAGCCCCTTTTCCAATATAACCGCATCCCCCACAAACATAATAATCCCGCGACATGCGATCCAAATAATTTTGATTGACAGCACTCAGGGGATTGGCCATCGCTGGTTTCTCTTCCACCACCTGAGCCATCATGCCACTTAGTTTCGATCCCATTAAATCTTGGGCCACTTGATTGTCGGCTTGCATGGTGTTGCGATCAACACCCGCCGAATCAAGTGTGCCTCCGAGTGTTTTCATGGCATCCATCGCACCCTTAGGGAGAATATCGCCTACAGCATCATCAATGACCGAATTACTGATGATAGTATGGCCCTTTTCGATGGCATAGCGATGAATGGCAGTTTTGGCTACCCCACGGGCAAAGACTGGAATTTTTTCCATGCGTCGTAGGGCTTCTTCCGTCCAGGCCATAGTGTATTCCGCTTGGGTATCGATGGGAGGCACAAATTTTCGATTGGAGATCAAGATATTGCAGGGAGCAGAACGCAGGAGATTTTCGGCGTTGCTGCCAATATCCATATCGTCATCACTATGGACCCCAATGCGCCCAACAATGAGAAGCCACGGCTGTTCTTTCCGGACGTATTGGATAACCTTCTCAAAAGCCTTGCCATCCAGCAACGTGGTCTTGATATCAGCCCCTTCGTCTTGAGCGACATCACGTGACACATCGAGATGTGATTGGTAGATTTTTGCCAATCCGCTGTCAATGACCTCTTCATGCAGTTTTTCTTGTTCTTTAAAACGAAAGACTTTCCCGGCTTCTTCATTCAAAACACCGGAAATGCTGTGGAATGCGGCATAGTGAAAATAGGGGTCAAAGGCGGAAATGGCTTCCACAGGCTTATTAAACGCTTTACCCAGAGCCAATGCCGTTTTTAACCCCCCAAAGGAATAATGGCTGCCATCTACCGCCACCACAATTTTGCCACCATTCATGGGTTTGGTATCTTTGACAATAAACATGTCGGAATTTCGAACTCGTCGAATGACGCGTTCGGTATTACTTCCAATAATTGAATCTTTAACAGCTCCAACCCCCAAAGCCCCCATAATCGTGAGGTCATACCCATTTTTCGTGATATCTTCGGCGAGAGCTTTCCAATTGCGGCCTTCCAACGAGCGACGCTCCAGGGGAATATTGGCTTCGGCACACTTTTGGTCGACATAATCCAAATAGGAATCGGTAATGATTTGAAGGCCTCGTGTAATAAGAGAATCATGGATTTGCCGTTGCCGGTCTAATTCTTTTTCATCATGGTATTCTTCAGGAAGACCAGCCTCCATTTGCTTAAACCGTTTATCGTGCATCTTCGCCGCATACACATGACTCCCCACAATTTTCGATCCGAACACCTTGGCGAATTGAACTCCCAAATCGACAGCCATATTAGAATGGTCTGAATTATCGACCGGGACATATATCGTTTTATACATTCACGAGCCTCCTTATCAGAATTCCCAAGAAAAAAGCGACAATAACACCGCTCGCCTTTAACGCCAGGGAATTGGCCGATATGCCTAATATTTTTCCGTAAATTAACAGCGGATCTTACCACCCCGAATTTCCGTTACGCAACCCAAAGTCAGCACTGACCCCTCTGAAGTCAATTAAGAAAATCATCGATTTTTCAACTGGTTTTGACTAAAAACTTTTTTGCCATGCCTTATAAACTAGTGATAATTACTTAAGTGTATAAATTTAGCTTAAATAAAGGCATTTTATCCTAATTAACCTAATTAAAATGCCTAGTAGAGAAAAGAGAAGTTCGAATGTACGCCAAACTAAATTGCAGGTAAGCACAATGTCTGTTTAATAAAAACTTCGACCGTCCTACCAAAAATTCATATACGTCCTGTTCAAGTTTTTCCCACTTTTGCCCGAGAAAACAAGCTTACATCTCACGACTCTTACGACGCTGCGTATCCCTTCAATCCCATCAATTGTTGTTTTATTTTTGCACAAACACCTTATCGTGACGTATAGTAAGGGTTTTGGTATTTGCATTATTCACTTCGGGTCTTGGTCCGTGAGGAGCATGAGGCTCAACCTAATTAGTAGGGGGATTCAATGAGACAAACCAGTTTTCTATTTACATCGGAATCGGTCACAGAAGGACATCCAGATAAGATTGCTGACCAAATTTCGGATGGTATTTTGGATGCCATTATGGCTAAAGATAAGAACTGCCGAGTGGCATGTGAAACGCTGCTTACGACTGGATTGGCCTTTGTGGCAGGAGAAATTTCTACTAAAGCCTATGTCGAAATTCCAGAAATCATTCGAGAAACCATTAGAGGAGTCGGATATTCCGATGCCACTTGGGGATTTGACCACCGTACCTGTTCCGTTCTCACTTCCATAGATGCGCAATCCGGCGATATCGCCATGGGTGTGGATACAGGAGGAGCAGGGGACCAAGGCCTGATGTTTGGCTACGCATCCAATGAAACCCCTGAGCTCATGCCCATGCCAATTGTGTTAGCCCACCGGCTGACTCGACGGTTAGCTGAAGTGCGCAAGAAGAATATTCTGAACTGGGTCCGTCCGGATGGGAAATCCCAAGTCACAGTTGAGTATAAAAATGGCAAACCAATTCGAATCGATACGATCGTGGTTTCTACGCAACATAGTGATTCGGTGACATCCAAGAAAATCGAAAAAGACATCATGGACAAAGTTATTATCCCTATGATGCCGAAGAAACTGTTTAATCCTAAAACCGTCACCTTTCACATCAACCCCACAGGACGTTTTGTCACCGGTGGACCAATGGGGGACACGGGATTAACTGGTCGTAAAATTATTGTGGATACCTATGGTGGGGTTGGCAGCCATGGCGGAGGATGTTTTTCCGGAAAAGATCCAAGCAAGGTGGATCGATCAGCTTCTTATATGGCCCGGTACATTGCAAAAAATATTATTGCAGCTCGATTGGCAGACAAATGCGAGGTGCAATTGGCCTACGCCATTGGCGTTCCTGAACCCGTCTCGATTCTGGTAGATACCAAAGGCACCGAAAAAACCAATGTGGAGCGCATCGAAAAGTTAGTGCGCAAACATTTTCCTTTAACGCCAAAGAGTATTATCGACCACCTCAAATTACGACGCCCCATCTACAAACAAACGGCCGCCTATGGGCACTTTGGCAGAAACGAACCGGGCTTTACATGGGAAAAAACGGACAAAGCAAACTTGCTGCGCCGGGAATCGGGGTTATAATTTTTTAAATCATCCTTTCGTGTAACATGAAGGGGGGAAGACAGTAGCCTCCCCCCTCCTCAATATATCTCTGTATTCCGTAATTGATTATTCGAATTAGACACTCAGACACAAGAGGGGAGCGCGCATTATGAGCACTGCAAGTACGCTGGAAACGATCACCCAAGATTATAAAGTCGCCGATATCAATCTGGCTGCCTGGGGACGGAAGGAACTGCACATTGCCGAAACAGAAATGCCGGCGTTGATGGCTCTTCGAAACAAATATCGCCAGTCTCAACCCTTAAAGGGAGCCAAAATTTTGGGCTGTATCCACATGACCATTCAAACTGGCGTATTGATTGAAACCTTGATCGAACTTGGAGCTGAAGTGCGCTGGTCGTCCTGCAATATCTTTTCAACACAAGATCATGCCGCTGCTGCCATCGCAGCCAAAGGCATTCCAGTCTATGCATGGAAAAGGGAAACCGAAGAGGAATATGAGTGGTGCCTCGAGCAAACGATTTTAAAAGAGGGGCAACCCTGGAATGCCAATATGGTTCTGGATGATGGGGGCGACCTGACACTGATGATTCATGAAAAGTTTCCAGCCATGCTGGATCGCATACATGGAATTACCGAAGAGACGACGACAGGCGTACATCGGTTGCAGGAAATGTTGAAAAATGGCACATTAAAAGTGCCTGCCATCAACGTGAACGACTCCATTACCAAATCCAAAAATGATAATAAATACGGGTGCCGCCACAGCTTGAATGATGCGATTAAACGTGGAACCGATCATTTGCTAGCCGGGAAAAAAGCGTTGGTTATTGGCTACGGTGATGTCGGGAAAGGATCGGCCCAATCGCTTCGGCAAGAAGGTATGATTGTCAAAATTTCGGAGATCGATCCGATTTGTGCCATGCAAGCTTGCATGGACGGGTTTGAAGTGGTTTCACCTTACAAAGACGGCATCAATACAGGAAGAGTCGAGGATACGAATACCAACCTTCTGAGCCACACTGATTTGGTCGTCACCGCCACCGGTAATTTTAACGTTTGCGATTCCGCAATGTTACAAGCGTTAAAATGTGGCGCTGTGGTGTGCAACATCGGTCACTTCGATAATGAAATCGATACAGCATATACACGGAAAAACTGGGAATGGGAAGAAGTGAAACCTCAAGTGCATAAAATATATCGAAATAAATCTACTAGCGATCACCTCATTTTATTGTCCGAAGGACGACTGGTAAACTTGGGCAATGCTACTGGACACCCATCACGGATTATGGACGGTTCCTTTGCGAATCAAGTCTTGGCTCAAATTCATTTGTATGAACGGAAGTATGCTGACCAGACAGAACCAAAAAGCCCGTCAGTCCAAGTTCTTCCTAAGATTTTGGACGAGGAAGTAGCGGCACATATGGTCCGCGGTTTCGGTGGCGTTTTAACCAAGCTTACTAAAATACAGGCTGATTACATTCACGTACCAACGGATGGTCCGTTCAAAGAAGATACCTATAAATATTGATTTACAGTATTATTACGTAGGACCACTCCCTTTCCTCAAGAATACCAGTTACAGGGAGTGCATCAGTTAAGCAAATAACTGGATTTTTCTGATAAATCTGGTAAGGTATTTGTGAGGGGAAGGTCAAATTCATGGTCTTCCTCTTTACAATCAACCTGCTAGCGTGTATCCTGACTTAGCTCTTTTACACGGGCAGGTCTCAACCTGTGAGTTTTGATTTCAACAAACCACATTCCTGTAAAAGAGTCACCATTTACAATACTTTTTTTGAATTGGTCCTCGCACACCGGATCATACCCGTATTATCAGGATGTTTCCTGTATGTGTGTCCGGTGAAAGATATTTAAGGACATTGCTGCCATGTCAAGAACCCTAGACCCCTCCAAAGCAGGTTCACCACAACGAGATTACCCCACCATGTTCCTTTTTGGATTGATCGTGGTAGCTACGATCATTGCCCTACCAGTGTATGTCTATTACTACGATTTCACATGGGTCGATTGGACGATGTTTATTTCCCTGTACATGATCACTGGACTCGGCATTACGGTTGGGTATCATCGCTTGATTACGCATCGAAGTTTTAAATGCCCCGACTGGGTTCGATTCGCTTTTTTAATAGCAGGGGGAATGGCCCTAGAAAATTCAGCTTTACGATGGGCCGGAGATCATATCAGACATCATGCTCGCTGTGATCAAGAAGAAGACCCGTATAATGCCACACTGGGATTTTGGCACAGTCATTGTGGATGGATTTTTTGGAAAGATCCCAACCGAGATCCCAAATACGCCACTCGCCTTTTACAAGATCCGTTGATCGTGTGGCAAAACCGGTATTACCTTCCTATTGTCTTGACCGGCCTATTCCTACCTTTTATTGTTGGTTTTCTATACAACGGGTGGATCGGTGGAATTGGCTGCTTTCTCTTAGCAGGCTTGGCACGTACTTTCTTTGTTCTAAATTCCACCTTTTTCATTAATTCAATCTGCCATATTTGGGGTGATCAACCTCATGGCAGCTCCAATTCCAGTCGAGATAGTTGGTGGATTTCTCTACTCACGTTTGGGGAGGGGTATCACAACTATCACCATATGTACCAAAGCGATTATCGCAATGGCGTCCGGTGGTATAATTTCGATCCGTCGAAATGGCTGATTTGGACGCTGAGCAAACTCGGCCTGGCCTACGATCTTCGTCGCCAGGTAGACAGTCCGACCTAGCACCTTCTTCCTTACCTGGCCGCTGGCTCACCCACACTTCGAAACTGGCTCTCTGTTGTACTTCTTTTCCCTCGTTTATGGCATTTCGGGAATGTTGAAAAAAGCCTCCAGCGGCGTTCCCTGCCTTCGCCGAAGCGGCTACGCGCAGCAGGTTGCCCCTTTGCTGTGCTCACGTACTGAGTGTACGCTCCCGTGTCAAAAGGGCTGCGGCCTTGCTGGACGGACTTTTTTGACCATTCCCCGCCGCTGCTGCTGACATCGATCGTACATCGGGCATTTACGTGCCATGGGAGAGAAATATTCAACAGGCCCATTTCGGATTTTTTCATGACGTCCCAATTGCAGTTAGAAGAAGTCGTGTGATAGATTCGCCGGTATTCACGCGGGTTTTGGAAATATGATTGCGACAGAAATACAAGAAAATGCAGCTCGGTATTTAATGAATACCTATGCCCGCCTCCCACTGACCCTGGAACGAGGCCAGGGGTGCCTGGTCTACGACGCCGAAGGCCGCGAATATCTAGACTGCGTAGCAGGCATTGCCGTCAATATTTTGGGCCATGCACATCCGGACATTGTCGAAGCTATTACTCGCCAAGCCCGGCAACTCATTCACACATCTAATCTATTTTTTACCGAACCACAAACGCAACTGGCTGAACGCTTAGTCACACATTCCTTTGCCGACAAGGTGTTCTTTTGCAATAGCGGCGCAGAAGCCAATGAAGCCGCCATTAAGTTAGCTCGACGTTATGCACAGAAGGCATTTGGCCCGGAACGGCATGAAATTCTCACTATGCTGAATTCATTTCATGGAAGAACGTTGGCCAGCCTCACAGCCACCGGCCAACCAGCCTTGCAAGAAGGATTCGGCCCACTTGTGCCAGGATTTCGGTACGTACCCTTCAATAATCTAGAAGCATTGGAAGCGAACCTTTCGCCACAAACAGCCGCCATCATGCTAGAACCCATTCAGGCTGAAGGCGGTGTGGTCGTTCCCAATGGTGACTATTTGAAGAACCTGCGAAAGCTTTGTACTGACCGCCAAATCCTTTTGATTTTTGACGAAATCCAAACTGGCATGGGACGCACCGGCACCCTGTTTGCCTATGAGCAATTCGGCATTCAACCGGATATTATGACCCTGGCCAAAGGCCTCGGAGGAGGAGTCCCGATTGGAGCCTGTCTCGCCACCGGCACCGTGGCCACGGCCTTTGAACCCGGCACGCATGCCTCCACATTTGGCGGTAATCCTCTGGCCTGTGCTGCTGCCTTAAAAGTATTGGACCTGCTCCTCGATGGCGGCAAGCTGGAACAGGGTCGCTTGGCGGGCGAATACTTAGGAAAAGGTTTAGCCACTCTTTCAAAACAATTGTCTTGTATTCGGGAATCTCGAGGCATGGGCCTATTGCAAGGATTGGAATTAACTATTGACGGAAAACCCCTTGTCATGGAATGCCTTGAGCGACGCGTAATCATTAATTGCACAATAGGCCGGGTACTCCGATTTGTACCTCCGTTCATCATTAGCAACACTCAGATTGATCGATTATTAAACGTCCTCTCTGACGTCTTATCCAAACGACAATAATTCATGGCAACAACTAGTCCGTCCAAACGAAGTCGTCCTTCCGCATCTGCCAAAAAAGGAAAGACATTACCGATTCCCAAGGACTTATTGACCATTGCGGATATTCCCAGGAAAAAAGTTCAAGACCTAATTACACTGGCTAAAAAATTGAAAGCGGCTCATGGCAAAGGCAAGTCTGCTGTTCCTCTAAAAGGAAAAACACTAGGACTCATTTTCGAAAAACCCTCCACTCGCACACGCGTCTCTTTTGAAGCCGGGATGAACCAATTGGGTGGCCAAGCCCTATTCTTGGCCTCAGAAAAAATACAACTCAGCCGCGGAGAAAGCTTGGCCGACACGGCCAAAGTTCTTTCCCGCTACTTAGATGGATTAGTTGTGAGAACCTTTAACCAATCTGCGTTGGAGGAATGGGCTCAGCATACTTCGATTCCGGTGATTAATGGTCTGACCGATCATTGTCATCCCTGCCAGGCACTAGCTGACCTTCTCACCATTGTAGAAAAAAAAGGGCGGGCAAAAGGATTAAAGTTAGCTTACATTGGAGATGGGAACAATATTACCCACTCGCTTCTTGAAGTAGGGGCCAAGGTAGGGATGCATGTATCTGTAGGATGTCCTCCAGGTTATGAACCTGATAGAAACATTGTGAAGCAGGCCAGAGCCGAGGGCGCTCGAACTGGAGCCAGGATTGAAATCACACATGATCCAATGGTGGCTGCCAAAAATGCGGATGTGATTTACACCGATGTGTGGATCAGCATGGGGCAAGAAGACGAACATCAACCACGCATGGCAGCCTTTGCCCCCTATCAGGTCAACAATCAGTTAATGAAACAGGCAAAACCGCGTGCGGTGGTCCTTCATTGTCTGCCTGCACACCGAGGAGAAGAAATTACTGCGGAGGTTTTAGACGGACCCCAATCGGTCGTCTTAGACCAAGCAGAGAATCGCTTGCACATACAAAAAGCTATTTTGCTTGAATGGCTGGGAAAGTAAGATTCATGAAACACCGTTCGGCTTCAGGTCGTTCCACCACTAAACCCCGAGCCACACAATCAACGAGGCCCAAGGTTGTCTTGGCCTACTCTGGAGGCCTGGATACGTCCATCATTTTACATTGGCTCAATGTGGAAAAGGGGTGCGACGTCATCGCATTCTGTGCCGATCTTGGACAGGGGGAAGACCTCGCGGCCATTCGAAAAAAGGCCCTTCAATTTGGTGCCGTCAAAGCCTACGTGGAAGACCTCAGAGAAGAATTTGTGTCAAACTACGTCTTCCCTATGCTTCGGGGAAATGCGGTCTACGAAAGCTCGTATCTGCTGGGAACT
Source organism: Nitrospirota bacterium (assembly GCA_003228495.1). GTDB lineage: Bacteria > Nitrospirota > Nitrospiria > Nitrospirales > UBA8639 > Nitrospira_E. The sequence goes on along the minus strand of QIDY01000236.1, from coordinate 5,006 downwards.
TCCATCGCCCGCCCCCTCATCGCCAAACGACAAGTGGAGCTGGCCAAAAAGGAAAAGGCCAGCTTCCTCAGCCATGGTGCCACGGGAAAGGGGAATGATCAGGTCCGCTTTGAACTCACCTTCGCAGCTCTGGCTCCAAAGATTCAAGTGATTGCTCCCTGGCGGGAATGGTCGATGGTTTCTCGACAAGACCTCATTGATTACGCCCAGGAACACCGAATTCCCATCACCGTGACCAAAGCGAAGCCCTACAGCATGGATGCCAACTTGCTTCACATCAGCTATGAAGGCGGCGTGCTTGAAGACCCCTGGGTATCTCCACCCAAAGAGATGTTTCAAATGACCATGTCCCCTCAAGATGCACCTTCCACTCCAAAGACGCTCACGCTTCAATTCAAGAAGGGCAATCCCATCGCCATAAATGATAAACTTCTGACCCCGGCCACTTTACTCCACCGGCTCAATCAATTGGGCGGAAAACACGGGATCGGTCGAGTAGATTTGGTGGAGAATCGCTTTGTGGGACTCAAATCCCGTGGAGTGTACGAAACACCTGGAGGAACGATTCTTCATATAGCTCGACGTGCATTGGAGTCACTGACTCTTGACCGGGAAGTCGTTCACCTCCGAGATAGTCTCATGCCCCGCTATGCGGAAATCATCTATAATGGTTTTTGGTTCTCTCCAGAGCGTATGATGTTACAAGCGGCCTTTGACCAAGCACAACAAAACGTCACCGGAACCGTTCGCCTCCAACTTTACAAGGGCAATTGCACAGTTACAGGTCGAAAATCTGATCGGTCACTCTATCAAGAACATCTCGCGACCTTTGAAGAAGGATCAGGATACAACCAAAAAGATGCTGGAGGATTCATCCGGCTTAATGCTTTACGGTTATCGACTCGAACGTCGGTGCAGAAAATCAAGTAGTAGATCCATTCTCTTGATCTAGCAACATCTCCCTCAGATGAAGACTTCTCGACCAAAATCACCAAGCAAAGCTCAACCTCGCTCACAACGCAAGGCCATTAAAAATTCAGACAAACCAAAGCTCTGGGGTGGACGCTTCCATGGCCAGACGGACGCATTGGTCGAATTATTTACGGCATCCATTGGATTTGATTGTCGTCTCTACGAATACGATATCGAAGGCAGTGTCGCGCATTGTAAATCTCTGCAGCGAGCAAAGGTGCTGTCCGCCCGTGAAAGCCAGACCATTATCAAGGGACTTCACCTCATTCGAGAAGACATTCGCGCCGGTCGCCATCAATGGAAGATCGAAGACGAAGATGTACACATGAGCATCGAACGACGACTCACGCAGCTTATAGGACCGCTTGGGGGAAAACTACACACGGGGCGAAGCCGGAATGACCAAATTACGCTTGATCTTCGACTCTATCTCCGTGATGCCCTCCAACATTTGCAACAGGATCTGTGTCGACTCCAGCAATCACTTCTTACCCTAGCAGAGCGATACCAAAACGTCATGATGCCGGGCTACACTCATTTGCAACGAGCCCAGCCTGTGTTATTTGCACATCACGCACTGGCCTATGTTGAAATGGTTGAGCGGGACAAAGGTCGTTTGCATGATGCCTTAGCTCGATTAAATGTCATGCCACTCGGTTCCGGCGCGCTTGCGGGAACAAATTACCCTATTGATCGCCACTATACCGCTGCCATATTGAAGTTCCCAAAAATTACCCAGAATAGCTTGGATGCCGTGTCCGACCGCGATTATGTGATCGAAGTCTTGAGCGGATGCGCCATTCTTATGATGCACCTCTCACGTTTGAGTGAAGAACTCATCTTGTGGTCTTCCCAGGAATTTCAGTTTGTCGATCTTCCCGATGGGTTTTGCACCGGCAGCAGTATGATGCCTCAGAAAAAAAATCCTGATATTCCGGAACTCATTCGAGGAAAAACTGGGCGAGTGTACGGACATTTGTTTAGTCTCTTAACGACAGTCAAAGGCTTGCCTCTCAGCTATAATCGTGACCTTCAAGAAGACAAAGAACCGCTGTTTGACACCATAGATACGGTCACGACATCAGTCAAAATCTACGCAGAACTTCTGGCTCAACTTTCCGTACGGCCGGAACCGATGAACAAGGCTGTTTCCGAAGGCTTTCTCCTGGCGACGGAATTAGCGGACTATCTCGTTCAACAAGGAGTCCCTTTTCGAGAATCCCACCATGTCGTCGGAACCTTGGTGCGGGAATGTTTGGCCAAAGGGAAAGACCTTCGGGGTCTCACACAACAAGAGTTATTCAATGCCTCTTCCTCGTTTGACACCAAAGCCTTTCGGGTCTTGACTCCAGAGGCTGCCATAAACCAAAAAAATGTTGTGGGGGGAACCGCCACGGCTCAAGTGATTTCACAACTCAATGTCTGGAAGAAGCTGTTGCGATCAGAATCCAAAGCCTCTAGCCATAAAAGGCACACAACATGATTTCCCGGCATCTGAAATCTGGCCGCTTTATGATGCCCCTACGCTTTTTGGTATTCATGATCTTTCTAATGGGATGTGGAGCTGTTGGACCTCCTATTCCTCCTGAAAATGTCGGTATCGAAGCCAAAGTCAGAAAGCAACAGCAAGACAAGGCCAAAAAAGAGGGGACTGTCTCAGAAGACTCGGCCGCGTCGATTGAAGAAGAAACGGTTGAACTCCCGACCTTCTATCCTATAGGTACTCGATGAGACAACCCACCTGGTCTCAAAGATTTGTTCAAGGAACAACTTCCAGGTACAATCTATTCTTGTGTATTTAGTTCTACTAATTTGTGGAGGATCATACGAATGAAGACTACGGAACCCCACTGTGGGAAACGACCCAAACTCCTGTTATTGGATCCTTACCCACGCAATAATCCGTATCATATGACGGCAAGCGAACGCCGATCGATCTGGTTTCCCAAACTCAGTTTGCCAGTCATTGCCGCTTATACGCCATCTACGTGGGATATCGAACTTGTCGACGAAGCGACCGAGGACATCAATTTTGAGACGCCCTGTGATTTAGTCGGCTTGTCGGTGATGACCTGTTATGCCCCACGGGCATATGAGATTGCCGATGAATTCCGGCGGCGCGGGAAACTGGTCATTCTGGGAGGCGTACATCCTACGTATTGCTCCGATGAAGCCCTGCGCCATTGCGACGCCATTGTCTGTGGAGAAGCTGAAGACCTTTGGCCTCAAGTCGTTGCTGATGTAGAAGCAGGCACCTTGAAACGTATTTACCGCATGGATCAATTCCCGGCCTTGAATAACTATAAACCCCCACGCATTGAACTCCTGAGTCCCGATTCGTACATGACCAGATTATGCAGCTTTACCACTCGTGGATGTCATTTTGATTGCGAATTTTGCAGCGTGTCGCCGTTCAACGGAAAAACAACACGCCGGCGTCCTGTTCCAGAAGTTATCGCAGAATTGCAACACGCCAAAGAATGGCTTCGTTCGGATATCATCGAACGTATGACCCGAGGATCCCTCTTAAACGCCTTATCCACTTCTTTGAAAATTTGGGTCGGGTTGGAAGAAGGATCCATCGTGGCCTTTGTGGATGATTTACATAATAGCCATCGAGCCTATTGCCGCGAACTGTGGCAAGCCTTGAAAGCCCTCAATATTAAATGGGGATGCCAATCCACTTTGTTCCTTGGAGATGATCGTGAAATGGTGAAATTAGCAGCCGATAGCGGTTGCGTGTCGGTTTTTGTGGGACTGGAATCTTTGTCGGAAGATTCGTTAGGTGAAACGAATAAAGGCTTCAATCAAGTTCGAAAATTTGAAGACCAAATTAAAATGTTTCACGATCATGGCATCATGGTGAACCCAGGCATCGTGTTCGGCTTCGACAATGATGACGAATCGGTGTTCGAGACCGCCGTCAATTTTCTTACCCGGAATAAAGTGGAACTGGCCTATTTTAATGTCTTGACCCCACTTCCAGGCACGGCGTTGTTTGAACGCTACAACCGTGAAGGGCGGATCTTTGATCGAGATTGGGCAAAGTATGACGGCAAGCATGTCGTGTACAAACCCAAACGAATGACATCGGAGCAATTACTGGAAGGATTTTTTTGGGCGAACCATCAGTTTTATTCTTGGCCGTGTATCTGGAAACGTGTGGCCCATACCGGCCAACGATTGATACCGCGGCTTGAAATGAATTGGGAATTTCGGAAGCTCATTTGCCGCACGACACCAAAAGGCACACTCTCTCCTTTAGCGGACGTACTCAAAAATCTGCAAGCGAGACTCCCGACATTTGAAACACACCACTTGATTCCTAATGCCCTGTTCCCACCGGCATCGCAGACGGCTAAAAAACAGGAGCTGTGTTTGAATGTCAAAGCCCGTCGGCACGATGCCTTTGCGGCCTTGTTCATAGAGTTAGAAGGAACGTTAGACCATTTGAATGCACGTGAGCTGTTGACCCGTATTAAACAAGCAGCTCAGGATGCGAAGATGGACATCGTGGTTAACTTTGAACATCTCAAACACGCGACCCCTAAGGCGATTCAAACGTTGTTGGATGGGGAAGTCCTGAAAGCTATCACGCCTCATGCCAATTTACGCTATCGAAAATTGAAGGAAGCTTTTCAATCGGCTGTGGCTGAGATGTCCCTTGGCGATTGGGAAATTTTTGAAGAAGTTCCCAGCCATGCATGATTTCCAATACAAGGGAGATGAGCTCTTTTGTGAGGAGGTCTCAATCCAACATATTGTCGAGCAGGTGGGAACTCCTTGCTACATTTACAGCCATCGGACATTGATACGCCATTTCCACGCCTTTGATGACGCCTTTAAGGACATTCCCCACATCGTGGCATATGCCATGAAAGCTAATTCTAACATTGGCGTCTTACGGCTCTTGGCAAAGGAAGGCAGTGGTGCCGACATTGTATCGGGAGGTGAATTGTTCCGTGCATTGAAAGCCGGTGTGCCCTCCAACAAGATCGTCTTTGCCGGGGTGGGAAAGTCTTCCGAAGAAATTC
>QIDY01000356.1 GCA_003228495.1 Nitrospirota bacterium | reverse complement strand
TTCTCACCTATAATAGGGCTTTTGGCTTAGAGACCAACCCGGCTACGATTTGATACCTTGCGTGCCCTATGGAAATTGGTATCGTCGGGCTTCCTAACGTCGGAAAATCTACTGTCTTCAATGCACTCACCTCCGGAGGTGCGGCTGCATCGAATTACCCGTTTACAACTATCGAGCCAAATATTGGAGTCGTGGCTGTACCTGATTTTCGCTTGGCTCGCCTGACCGAACTCTTCCAACCCAAGAAAACCATTCCCGCTTCCTGCCGTTTCGTAGATATCGCCGGCCTCGTGAAAGGGGCGGCTCAGGGTGAAGGACTTGGCAACAAGTTTTTGGCCAATATTCGTGAAGTCGATGCGATTCTCCACATGGTCCGTCTCTTTGAGGATGCCGATGTGGTGCATACGATGGGCAGCGTGGACCCCAAACGTGATATCGAGGTTATTGAGATGGAACTGATGTTGGCTGATTTGGAGAGCCTCACCAGACAATTTGATAAAGTTTCGGGCAAGGCCAAGTCCGGAGATAAGGCCTCGAAAGAAACACTGGCGGTCCTGGAAGCCCTTAAGACCGGCCTGGAAGACGGTAAACCTGCCCGCGCACTGGGTATCGAACCAAACGTGTTGAAGGAGTATTTTCTCTTGACAGCCAAGCCGATTTTCTATGTCGGTAATACCGACGAGAGTCCTGATCCGGCCGTTCTTGCAGATTTTCAGGCTTTCACGAAAGCTCGTGGTTCCAAGTCGGTCGTAATCTGTGGCAAACTCGAAAGCGAAATTGCCGAGCTGTCCGGCGAGGATCGCCACCTCTTTATGAAAGACCTGGGTATGGAACAAAGCGGCCTAGAAAAGGTGATCGTCGGTACGTATGCCACACTTGGGCTGTGCTCCTACTTTACCGGTGGACCGCAGGAGGTCCGCGCCTGGACCATCCCAATTGGAGCCAAGGCTCCCCAGGCCGCCGGAGTGATTCATACCGATTTTGAGAAGGGCTTTATTAAGGCAGACATTTATGGATTCACCGACATTGCCCAATATGGGTCAGAAGCGGCATTACGCGAGAAAGGGCTTATTCGCTCCGAAGGCAAAGAATATCCTGTCAAAGACGGCGATGTGTGTCATTTCAAATTCAACGTCTAATCCTTTTATCCTTTTCGCATCTCTTCTTTAATCTTAACTCGCTATTACTATTTAAAATTCTCATGTATCACATTAATTTACAGAATAGCCAAATCATGGCCAATTTTCAGAATAATTCAGCCCGCATGAAGCTCACGCATATTTAAACTAGCACTTTATATTTCTCGCGGAAACAAAGTTCTTGCAATTCTGATTTCCCCCCTCCCAATTGCCTCAATATTTTGTTAGGTTATGCTCCTTGTCTTGAGGAGTCCCATGGCAGCTCGAGTGGTGATTACAGGCATGGGGATTGTCTCCCCTATAGGAATTGGAATCCCCCAATTTTGGGAGGCGGCCCTTCGCGGAACATCCGGCATTACTTCCATCGAATCATTTGGCGATCTACCCATGGAGGGCTACCGTTCACGAATTGCCGGACAAATTCCTCAATTTCAACCACCAGATCCAAGTGAGGATAAGTTCTCCTCTCGGGTGGACCGCTATGCCCAAATGGCCTTGATGGCAACGAGGGAGGCCATACAGGACAGTGGCCTTTGCTTAGAACATGAACGGGCAGAACGTCTGGGTGTGATGGCTGGTGTTGGCATGGGTGGCATGATGATGGGTGAGCGGGAACTGACCAATTTGTATGACTTTCACAAACCTCAGAGAGTGCATCCTAATTTCATTCCGACGATTACCCTGAATTCAGCTTCCGGTATTATCGCCTTGGCCGTTGGAGCTAAGGGCCCCAACCTGACGGTTTCTACCGCCTGTTCTTCGAGCATTCACGCAATTGGGCAGGCAATGCAGTTTATTCGCCAGGGCCAAGCTGATATGATGATCGCGTTCGGGGCAGATGCCAGTATTACGCCATTGGTATTCGCCGGCTTTTGTTCTTTACGCGCTCTTTCCACGAGATATCATGACCAACCCGGCCAAGCCTCTCGTCCATTTGATCGCGGGCGCGATGGCTTTGTGATGGGGGAAGGCGCTGGAACCTTAATCTTGGAGTCACTTCAACATGCCACTCGTCGAAAAGCCCGCATTTATGCAGAACTCGTGGGCTATGCTGCCACGAGCGAGGCCTATCACATGGTGATTCCCAAGGAAGATGGATTAGATATCGCTCGGACAATGACACAAGCCCTGCAAGATGCGAAGGTCGAACCCAAACAGGTGGACTACGTCAATGCCCATGCAACATCAACGGTCGTGGGTGACGAAGTAGAAGTGAAAGGTTTACGTACGGTCTTTGGAAAGCGCGTGAATACACTTCTCGTCAATGCCACAAAATCCTTGATTGGCCACACATTGGGAGCCGCCGGGGCCATCGCCACCATCGCCTCAACGCTATCAATCGACAAGAGCGTCATCCATCCAACTGCAAACTATACGGATCCCGATCCCCACTGTGCCTTGCCAGGAATCTCTTCTCAAGTCCAGAAAAAATCTCTCCGCATGGCTTTAGTGAATGCTTTTGGATTTGGTAGTAATAATGCCGTCTTGGTTCTCAAAAAATTTCCATGACAACACCCTTCCCCGCTTCCAACGGTCTCAGCCAGCAAGTCTACGCCACGTTAGGAGACTATCTCCGACGTGATCCTGCAACCCTGCATCCGGAAGATTCCCTCCGCGATGATCTCGGGTTAGATTCCTTGCAAACGATCGAATTGGTGTACCAAGTTGAAACAGCGTTCGATTTACAAATTCCTGATGAAGACTTTGGACGATTACAAACCATCGGCGATGTGGTGATCTATCTTGGTGAACGGACAGGGTCGTCTCAGAACCACGTTTCACTGGCCAAAGATTCTACTCAAGCTAAAAACCAGATCACCGGTCCGGCAAGCAAATCGAAATCTCTATCTCGCTCAAAAGCACCGCACTTATGAATGGCACACATCACTCTCACCACACCCCTATTCCTCTCCAAGAATTGGCTCAGAGCATTCAGGCAACCATTCATGGGTCACCGGAAGTTTTGATCTCGGGGTTATCCCATTTAGAAGAAGCCTCCTGTGGCGATCTCTCCTTTGTTGTGAAACCCAAATTTCACGAAACTGCCAGACATTCTCTGGCTGCGGCATTTCTGACGACTCAACCGATTCCCAATGACCCACGTCCTCAGCTCATCACCTCTCATCCATTGTTAGCCATGGCTACCTTGGCCCAACAGTTTTTTCTGCCACCTCTTCCTCCCCGAGGCATTCATTCTACAGCGGTGACCGGACTTGATGTGCGCATTGGGCCGGACGTGTCGATTGGACCACTGGTGACCATCGGAGATCGTGCTGAGATTGGCTCAGGCGTGACCATCTATGCAGGAGTGCACATTGGGGAGGATACCGTCATTGGCAATGATTGCCTTCTGTATCCTCATGCGACTTTACTCGCAAACTGCATACTGGGACATCGGGTCATTCTACATAGCGGAACGGTTATTGGAAGCGATGGATTTGGCTACGCTCAACATAAAGGCCGTCACCATAAAATTCCGCAATTAGGGAATGTCCTCATAGAAGATGACGTAGAACTAGGCGCCAACGTGACCGTGGATCGAGCCACGTTTGGAAGCACGATCATCAAACAAGGCACCAAAATTGACAATCAAGTGCAGATCGCCCATAACGTCCTGATTGGAGAACACTGTATTGTTGTTGCCCAGGTGGGGATTGCAGGAAGTACTCGACTTGGACACCACGTGATGATTGGAGGCCAAGCGGGATTGGTCGAGCATCTCACCATCGGAGATCAGGTGCGTATCGCATCAGGGGCAGGAGTCACCAATCATGTGGAATCAAATCAAACAGTTGGCGGGCGACCGGCAGTGGCTCATAATACCTGGCGGAAAGCTCAAGTGCTTCAATACCAGCTCCCCGACATGCGAAATGAATTGCGGGCCCTCCGGAAAGAAGTGGACGACTTAAAACAGCAGCTCCACGACCCCTCTACACCCTCACCGTCCTCTTAATGAGATTTTACCATTTTTCGTAACTGCGCAGGTGGATAGACTGAAGGCCGAAGGCTTTTAGGGGCCAAGCATGCGGCATCATCCAACGCTACAGGTATGATAAATGACAACCTTCAGTCTTCAGCCTAAATACCTGAGTTACGATTTTTCTTCATAAAGCATCTTCTTAAAAATTCCTCTTCATTTTTTCCCTGGCGGCAAAACCAAACCTTTCCAAAAAAACATTTTAGCCCAAAAATACCCCGCCCACGGCAAGGCAACCGCCGCAACAGGATCCATAAACCCGGTCCATACACAAATTCCTGATAGCGCCAATAACGCCGCCATCCCGAGGAAATACCACAAGGGCACCAACCCCCGCCCGCGATGTTCAATCGTCACGTCCGTCACTGTTTTCTTGGCCTTTCGCATGGACCGCTGCGTAAAGGCTTTCATGCGATTGGCAAAATACCCGGGAAATTCACGCAAAAGATATTGTTGATATTTTGTTTGTGCTAACCCGAATAACACGCCGGCAATAAGCAAAGCCGAGCTATAGGTAAATGTCTCCCATCCATAGTTGCCCTTAAATAACTGATAACCCAACGCCACAACTCCAACAAGGATGGAAATCAGGCCCAAGAGGCTGGCAGGGAATAAAATATACGTGCGAACAAATTCCTGGGCTTTCTCCGTTTCTCCTTCTTGACGTCTGACTGTAATAACTTTAGGCATAGGTTGTTTTAGGATTTAGGAAGGATTCATATCCGGAAAGGGATCACCATTCTGTGTCACGGCATCATCTGAATCAGCTTCTTCATCTTGGGGAATACGATAGCGTTCCCCGAACCATCCTTGCAAATCGACCAATTGACAGCGTTCCGAACAAAACGGCCGAAAGGCATTTCCCTCCCAGAAACTTGCCTTATGACAGGTTGGGCATTGATGAGTGTTTTTCTCCATGTTCGACGACCTTTGTCACCCTTTTCATAAAGATCCCCGCCCGCTGCAACCCACGGGGAAAAGAGTTGCTTAAACATGAAACTGGGCTTCATAGAGACTGGCGTAAAGGCCCTCCCTGGCCATTAAGGTCGTATGATTGCCTTCCTCGATAATCGCACCGTCGTCAAAAACCACAATTCGATCCACCGCTTGTAACGTCGACAGTCGATGGGCAATGATAAATGTGGTCCGCCCACGCATCAGTGCATCCATGGCAATCCGGATGTCGACTTCCGTCTCGGTATCAATATTCGACGTGGCTTCATCCATCACGACAATGGGCGGATCTTTTAAGAGCACACGGGCAATAGCCACTCGTTGTTTTTGCCCGACGGACAACTTCACGCCCCGTTCGCCAATCCAGGTATCATAGCCTTCTGGAAGAGCCTGAATAAACTCATGCGCTTGGGCTGCTCTGGCCACCGCCTCAATCTGCTCATGTGAGGCCGATAAATCGCCATAGGCCAGATTGGCTCGTACGGTACCATTGAATAAAAAGGGTTCTTGTTGAACAAACCCTATGTGTTCTCGCAACGTGGATAACGGAAGATCCCGAAGGTCGATGCCATCCATTTCAATGGCTCCCGCCCCCACATCATAAAAGCGGAAGAGCAACTTCATCAGGGTACTTTTTCCCACGCCACTCGGTCCAACCAAGGCAACATGTTCCCCAGGTTCGACGACTAAGGATAGATGTTGAAAGACAGGCGCTTCCGGGCGATACGCAAAGGCCACATCTTTCCATTCGACTTTGCCCAAGAACCGCTGCTCTTGGGGTATCAATGTACCTCGATCGGGGACCGCAGGCTTGGTATCCAACACATCGAATACTCGTTCGCTGGCAGCCAAGGCATGTTGTAACAGATGATTGACCGAATGAATTTGATTCACCGGTGTATAGAATAACACCAGGTACGACAAAAACATGACCAGCTCACCGGTGGTCAGTCGTCCTGCGATAACCTCACTAGCTCCGTACCAGACAATCAAGACTGTCCCCAAGCTTCCAATAAAAATCATCCCGGGAGAATAGAGCGACCAGAGATACATGGCTTTTAAATTTGCTTGGCCGTATTGCTGAGACATGCGTTGAAAGCGGGATTGTTCATAGGGTTGCCGATTAAATCCCATCGTTTCTCGTATCCCGGACAAGGCATCTTGAAGATAGCCATTGAGTTCAGCCGCCTGTTGACGAATCTCACGATAATATCGATGAACTCGCCGGGTAAACAACACACCTCCAAAAATCAAAATTGGTATGGGAAGGAGAACCAACAGCGCAAGTTTCCAGTTCAGCACAAATAAAATGGTCGTAATGCCGACCAACGTCAACGTGGCTGTGAGCATGCCCTCAAACCCATCAATAAAGATACGTTGGACATGTTCCGTATCATTCACCACACGAGACATGATTTCTCCCGTTGACCGGTTTTCGTAATAGTTCAACGACAAGCGCTGTAAGGCCTCAAACACTTCTTGTCGAAGACGATGAACCACGCGTTGTTCAAGCATATTATTAAATCGGATGCGAAGTGAGTTGCAGAGATTTTTGAAGGCATAGGCCAGAGTGAGTCCAATAAGAACCCACGACAATAAATCTAGATTGTGTGCAGGGAGCACGTCGTCAATGACGATTTTAATGAGCCATGGCGGAAGGAGTTCCAATCCCGTGGTCAGAGCCGCAAAGAAAAACGTCAGACAAACTAATGCCCGATACGGAGCGAGATAGGTGACAACTCGAAGCAGTGATTTCACAGCAGATTCACAAAATGACAGTTTCAATCAATCGCAAGATCTAAGAGTTCCCCCAATAGATACATGAATGTGGGTAACAGGGGAAAAAGGGATCATACGGAATGTATGGTTCAGCGCTCTTTCATCTGGATCCCTGAAATGTTCGTCTCCCAAGGTCCGACGCCTGCCGCCCGGCCCTCTGGGTGGACGCTCAAATGATCCGGCGAGCCTTGTTTGAGCGCAGCGAGTTGGTCCTCCATAACTAAGGACCCATTGTTCAGAAGTCTCCTCTGGCCTTGTGGTGTGGCCGAGCAGTGCAGCCGACACCGGAGAAAAGGCGTGCATTGTTTGAGCGTAGCGAGTTTGCACGCCGCCGGAGTCGGCGAACCGCGCAGGGAACCCGAAGGGCCACGATACGGCCAACATGGTTTTGGCTACTTTTGCCGGAACAAAAGTGGCTCGACTGCCGGGCCGAAACCCGGCAACACAGAACATCACTGTGATACGGGAGTTCGGTAAAACAAGGAGCGACTCATTCACCGACCTACGCTTCTCAACTGGAAAATCTCAAAATAAATTTCCGACAAACATGATATTGCTGTAAGGCCAAAACCATAAATTCTGTATGATCCGAAAAAAATGGAAGACGACTCTTGTGACGGGTGTTAAATCACAGCGACGGATTCTTCTCGCCAATAGGCATCAAACTCTTCCAACTGTGTCAATGTGGACATATCCGTCATCCGATCAATAAATAATTTTCCAAGTAAGTGATCAATTTCATGTTGAATACACACGGCATACAGTCCATTGGCTTCGATATCCTGGAGTACTCCCTGACGATCATAAGCCTGCACACGCACCATGGAAGGTCTGAGAACTTTTCCGCGCATATTATCAATACTCAAACATCCCTCCCACATTTCACTTTGTGTGGGGCCGTAAAACACGATTTTAGGATTAATGAGCACGGTTTGAGGTATATCATCGTTTCCGTCACATTCCATGACCACCACCTGCTGGGAATGGGCTACTTGAGGAGCAGCCAAACCAATGCCTTCAAAATGAACCATGGTTTCAAACATATCATCAAGGAATTCTTGGAAGCGCCGACTCCCAATCGTCGAAAGATCAACAGGATTGGCGATGAGTCGAAGAATCGGGTTTCCTACCTTTCCAATCGTCAATACGGCCATACCACGTTACCCCTTACTTTCAGCGATCACATCCTTAGTCACAAGAGACTATTACGTATGAATACAAGCTTCAGATGGTATCTGAAGCATGGGCATAACCCTAAAATTCACGTAATTACTCAGGTGTTTAGGCTGAAGGCTACCACTCATAATGCCAAAAGTGTTGGATGATGCCGCATGATGACCCCTAAAAGCCTTCGGCCTTCAGTCTATCCACCTGAGTAGTTACAAATTTACATTAACGGACTGTTGAATATTTCGCTCCCATGGCAAATAAATAACCAAGTGGAGACAGTCATCATCAGCCGGAGGGAATGTTCAAAAAAAGTCCGTCCAGCAAGGCCGCAGCCCTTTTGACGCGCGGAGCGTACATAGAGTACGTGAGCACGGCAAAAGGGCGAGAACGCCGCTGGCGGCTTTTTTCAACGTTCCCATTAACTCACTTCCAAATTGGCCCGAGGCGGTGTCGTTGGAGAGGGCTCACTCTCAAATCGCTCCTTATTCTCTTCCAACCAATCCCACCATTCCTTTGCCCATTCTTTTCGATTCTCTGGCGTGGAAATTTCCCAATCATGGATAGAACCGCTAAACCGCGTAAGAAGCCAAAACGAATTCCTGGCCGTAATCCCCACATACTGTTCCGGGTCAGGAATGGCACGAATAATGATGGGAAGGATTTCCTTTCGGTGTACATTCCGCGCTTCAAACACGGCCGTATTGCGAATGGTGGAATTGGGATCTTTGGCCATGGCTTCAATAGCGGGGATGACCTGATTCGGATCCAGACGCGTGGCCACTCGTAGCGCATGCGAACGAATTTTCGATTCCTCATTGGTTTCCATGGCGACTTCGACCAAAGCCGGTGCGGCCGATGGATCTTTAATGATCGACAAGGTTTCGACCGCATTAAATCGGATTCGAGGTCCTGGCATTTTCAACGCTTTGACTAAATGAGGAACGGAATGTTTGCCAAAATGGACAAATTCGGCTATGGCCCAGAGTTCCTGTTTGCCTTCTAATAAGGGCAGAAGCGAGTCCAAGCGCTCCTGTTCCTGTGCATTTAATATCTCTGGAGCCGGGGTTGCCTTCTCGCCTGGGGGATAGTCAGGCTGTGGTGGTGGCTGAAAAGGAAGCTGTACCAGATATTTCTGTGGAAGATTTTCGGGTTGGCCGCCCCCGGCCCAGTTACTTCCAAAGAAGAACACTAGAGCTAGACAGGATAAAAATCGCAACCCAAATGTCAAGTGCCGAATCATGAGATTCCCTTTCGTCAATCCTGAATCAAAAGCCCGCTCACGTATTTAGTCTAGTGGCAGATGGCTAAAACGGTCAAGCCAACTTCTGAACAGTCGAAAAAATTATGCGGCGTCAGGAGTGAGGCGTAAGGAGTAAAATGACAAGAGTGAAAAACCTTCAGTGTATTCTTCTGGGCCATACGCAATAGAGGGGTCTGCCCATACAGCATTGCCAGTCTGAATACATAACATTTCCTGTCTCGTTCATGTGGGGCACTGCAATGTTCGTCTCCCATGGTCCGACGCCTGCCGACCGGCCCTCTGGGTGGACGCTCAAATAATCCGGCGAGCCTTGTCTGAGCCCCGCGAGTTAGTCTTCCATAACTAAGGACCCATTGCTTCAGCAGTCTCCCCTGGCCTTGTGGTGTGGCCGAGCAGTGCAGCCGACACCGGAGAAAAGGCGCGCATTGTTTGAGCGTAGCGAGTTTGCGCGCCGCCGGTGGCGGCGAACCGCGCAGGGGACCCGAAGGGCCACGTCACGGCCAACATGGTTTTGGCTACTTTTGCCGAAACAAAAGTGGCTCAACTGCCGGGCCGAAACCCGGCTACACAGAACATCACATTGACACAAGGGTTGGAGTCATAAGTGCGATACGCTCACTGGCCAGCGCTTTTTCGATGGGAAAAACCAGGATGGATTCCCCCTAAACATCGGCAAACTGCAAAGCCACAACCATAAATTCCGTATGATCCGTTCTTCTTCTACTCTTCTTACTTCTCACTTTATACTTCCCACTGATTCCGAGAACTGCCGATGGCAGTCATTTTCTACATTCCCTTAATGGACTTTCAGCTCTATCCACGCCCTATCATATTCCCGCGTCGCTTCCTGAACATCTTCCATCCACTCCATGCGAGAAAGAATCTCGTCAGGGGGATACACGGCAATATTGTCCCGAATCTCAGGAGGCAATTGACTTCGAACATGGCGATTGGCTGAGGCAAATAACAACCGTTGTGACGTTAACAGCGCCACCGGTTCATGTAATAAATAATTGATAAAATCCATCGCCAACTCTTTGTTGTGCGAACTCGAAAGCACCGCCAAACAGTCCGTCCAAATAGTTCCACCTTCCTGAGGAATTGCATACCGGATGGATGGCTGTTCACGCATCGCGCGAGCCACCGGACCACCCCAAGCATGAGCCAACACCACCTCGCCGGAGACCAACAGCTGATCAAATTGCTCACTCGTGTAGGCTTTCACCAAGGGCTTTTGCACAATGAGTCGATCTTTGGCTTGTCGAATGATGTGAGGATCGCGACTATTCAACGAATGCCCTAACGCGCGAAGCGCCAAGCCAAGCACCTCTCGCTGATCGTTCAACATACTGATACGACCTGAATACTGCGAATCCCAGAGCACATCCCAACTCGTCGGGACGTCGGTAATGACCTCGGCGTTGTACCCAATGCCAACCGTCCCCCATAAATACGGAATCGCGAAACGTTGGTTGGGGTCAAACGGTAATTCGGTCAAATGGGATTCCAGATCTTGAACATGTGGGATTCTGTTGTGGTCCAACTCCGCCAAAAACCCCAGCCGCCCCATAATCCCGGCCATAAAATCGGAAGGGACCACGACATCATAGCCGGTCATTCCGGTTTGAACTTTGGCCAAGAGTTCTTCATTACTGCTAAACGTATCCACCACTACACGCACGCCACGACTGGTTTCGAATTCAGCTATTATTTCGGGGTCGGCATAATCCGACCATGTGTAATAATAGAGTGTCGGGGGATCAGCGGTTCCTGGTTGAGAAGGCGAAGATGAATCGGAACACCCTCCAAGCAGCAAAGTACAACACAGCACAAGAGACGATCGCCACATCTTCATCATAGGTTTATTCGGAAGAAGACGGAGTTGTAGGAGAGACAGGCGCCCGTTGTTGAAAAATCCACGACAATCCCACGAAAACCATCGAGACCACGACCATAATGGCGGACAAAGCATTGACCTCTGGCGTCATACCCGTTTTGATCATGGAGAACACTTTAAGCGGCAAGGTCGTTGACCCTGGACCGGCAACAAAAAATGTCACAACAAAATCATCCAGCGAGACAGTAAAACTGAGAAGCGCAGCACCCCAAATCGCGGGACGCAACATTGGCAGCGTAATATGGGTCAAGACCTCCCACGACGTGGCGCCTAAATCCCGCGCAGCGTCCTCCCACGTCGGATCCAACTTGCGAAGCCGGGCTCGGAGAATCACCACGGTCAACGGCACATTAAACACCATATGCCCAATAATAATCGAACCAAACCCTAAGGGAACCTGAAACAACACAAACACCATTAATAACGCAACACCCATTAAGATTTCGGGAATCACCAGAGGCAAGAGTATCAGAATGTTCATCCATGAAGTATGCCGACCCCGCCACGTCTCCAAACCAATGGCCGCACCAAGACCGAAGAGGAGAGATAAAACCGTAGAAATGGATGCAATCATCAAACTATTCACCGTCGCATCGATAATCGACCGATCAGCCAACAACTTTTCATACCATTGAAAGGAAAAGCCTTTCCATTCCACTCCCATTGTGGAGGCATTAAAAGACAGGACAATTAACACCATAACGGGAAGATATAAAAACATCAGGACCAACAGGCCCGAAATACCAACCGATCTTGGCACACGGATCATCGAGCACTCCTTCCCAAAAACGTCCGACTCACCACAAACCCGAGCATCAGGACAATGCCCATCAATCCGAACGAGAGAGCCGAACCAAACGGCCAATCCCGGGATATGAGGAATTCTTGCTGAATGAGCGTCCCGATCAGCATCTTTTGCCCACCTCCCAATAAATAGGGAGTGATAAACGCTCCAAGAGAAGGAATAAATACGAGCACCCCACCCGCAATAAACCCGGGTTTGCTCAGAGGAAGAATGACATGCCGAAACATCCCCCCCATAGAGGCATAGAGATCGTAAGCAGCTTCTTCCAATTGTGGAGGGATCCGTTCGATAGCCACGATTAACGGCAGCACCATGAATGGAAGATACCCATAGACCAAACCGATGCCAACCGCAAAATCGGTAAATAACAATGAAAGAGGCTCCGATTGAACGCCAAGCTGAATCAGCAAGGAATTGAACACGCCGTCAGCGCGTAAAATTAAAATCCAGGCATACGTTCTCACTAAAAAATTCGTCCAAAACGGGATCATCACCAAGGTGAGGAACACCAATTGCCAACGCTGAGAGACCCGAGCCACCGCATAGGCTAAAGGAAACCCCACCAGGGCACAGACCAGGGTAGTCATACTCGCAAAGAGAATCGATCGAAGAAAGATCATGCCCAGTAAAGGATCGGCCAATCGACGATAATTCTCTAACGTTCCGACCCATTCCACGCCACCATACAAACCCCGGCTGGCTAGGCTGACGCCAAACACCACCAGCAAGGGAAACAGAAAGAACACAATTAACAACAGGGCCGCCGCCCAGAAAGAACATTTCAGAGGCAGAGGCAAAGAATGGGAAGGAAGGTGTATCACAATACTAAAGGATGTGGACAATTAGGAAGAAAGGACTAATCCATCATGAGCGGCCCATTGCAGATAGACGGATTGGCCCGGAACCAAAGGGCGCGCGTGAGTCCCGGCAATGGGTACACGGGCAGTCCATATCGCGTCGTTCCGTAGCCGAAACTGGTAGAACATCTCATTGCCATGAAACACGACATGATGCACGATAGCAGGAAAGGTATTCTCATACCCATTGACGGGCCCATCGACTGAAATATGCAACCGTTCCGGTCGCACCATCACCGTGGCGGACCCATGCTCAACTCCTCCCTCCGGACAACGTGCCATAACCGTGGGAAACGCCTCAGCCTGTATCCAACAGAAATTATTCTCCGTGCGAGTAACCATGCCGGACAACGAATTCGAGAGGCCAATAAACTTGGCAACTGTCGAGGATACCGGCTGTTCATAAATCTCTTGAGGTGTCCCGACTTGTAAGAGTGTTCCACGATGCATCACCCCCAAACGATCGGAGAGCATGAGTGCTTCATCCTGTTGATGAGTCACACAAATAAAGGTGGCGTTGACTTCTTGTTGCAATCGCTTGAGTTCCGCTTGCATATCCTGTCGCAACTGCTGATCCAACGCTGCTAGGGGCTCATCCAACAGCAACACGACTGGGCGATTCACCAACGCACGCGCAAGGGCGACACGCTGCTGCTCCCCCCCGGAGAGCTGCGCAGGGAATCGTTGCGTTTTCCCTTTTAAACGCACGAGAGCAACCATCTCCTCAACCGCCTCCCGAATATCTTGCCGGGACTGCCGGTGCATCCTCAAGCCAAACGCAATATTTTCAAACACCGTCATATGCGGAAACAGGGCATAGTGCTGAAACACCATATTGACTGGACGAACATGCGGGGGATCGGCGTTGACGATCCGTTGCTGAAGAGTAATCGTCCCGGAATCGGGAACATCCAATCCAGCAATCAGCCGCAGAATCGTCGTTTTTCCAGACCCACTCGGCCCGAGTATCGAAAAAAACTCTCCGCTCTTGATGCTGAGCGTCACATCATCGACCGCTACCACCTGGCCGTGGGTTTTCACCACATTTTCGAGCACGACGGTGTGCATCACAGAAAGCCATCCCTTTGACAGGGTTTGAAAATTTTGATTCGGACTGGGAGGATTTTAGGAAGGGATGAAAAAGGAAGTCAATGGATGAAAAAGGAAGTCAATGAAGAAAACAACAAGGTGTCGCGTTGATGGGGCTGCTGAATATTATCACTCGCATAGCCCATAAATGCCCGAGTTGCGATCGACGTCAGCAGCCAAGGGAATGGGGTCAAAAAAGTCGCGCGGAGCGTACTCTCAGTACGTGAGCACGACAAAAGGGCGAGAACGCCGCTGGCGGCTTTTTTCAACATTCCCTTGATATCTTCTCACGACAGAGCAGACACGACCACAGATGAACCGTACACCGAATAGTCCGGAAACACCCTACGCGTTCTTTCCACTCATCCGCATCAACGATTGCAGCGCCGCTTCTTGAACCGTCGCGCAAGGATCCTGGAGTGCGGTCGTCAACGCTTCAAGCGCGAACCGTCGATCAGAGACACGGGCCGTGTCACCACCCAACTGAATAGCGGCATCAGAACGGATGTCGGGATCCAGATGAAACAACAGCGTATGTGAAGATCCTTCAATGTTCTTTTGTCTGGTTTTTATATACATCATGGTTCTCCTATACTGAATCCGCCTGCTGTGAGTGCTGTTACTATGCCAATCGGTTTCGTTCCCGGTTTTCTTAAGCCAATCGTGAACGATAGTGGATTGTAGGGCAAGGAATCAGTCAAGGGAGAAATACGGCAACACACACTCGACTATGCAACGCCTGAATGGAGCCCCGTGAGTTTCATCATCGCCTACTCGTGCACCGCAACGTCTTCCATTGAATCATAGATTGGTACGAGCTTGGGGAAATTGACAAACTCCAACATTTCCCGAACGATTGGTTGGGGACTCACAATGCTCAGGCCAATTTTTTGCCGGTTGAGATGGTGATACGTCAAAAATAATTTACCCAATCCCCGACTATCAATCATCGTCAAGGCTTGGAGATTCAGAAGAATATGTCGGCCTTGGGCTTTCTGCGCCTGATACACGGCTGACTCTAACGCATGCTCGGCTTGTGCATCGAAACATGCTCCAAGCGTAATGATATGCATACACGGATGAGTTGCCGGTTCGGTAGACAAACGATTCATCACTGGCCAATCTTCTCGGGTTTTCTCCAAAGCAACTTAAGGAATCGATACACCCAACCTAGACTCTAAGCAACCGACCGAACTTCTGTATGGTGCTGCGAAATGGGAATGAACGTAGCCAAATTCACCAAATGAAGCACCTCTTCAACCAAAGGTCGAGGATTCATAACCATTAAGGCCACACCTTTTTTCCGGAGTGAATGATACAGAAGCAACACTTTGCCAATACCGGCACTATCCATCGACGACACGTTAGAAAAATCAAGAACCACTTGTTTGCACGGATGGCCTTCTCCGGCAGCTAACGCGGTTTCCACCGGTACACGAGCAGCCTTATCAAACCGCCCTGATAACTTTAAAATTCGAGTCTCTTTATCCCAACGTGCCCTGACTAACATGCCTCTTCCCTCCTTCTGTTTGCAGACATAAATCCCTCTCCCCTCTGGATCCACATCGCTCCCCTGAACCCCACCATCTTGTCTTCAGCAACCCACGTGCCATGTCATGAATCCTCAAACATTCTTGGTGGTGGAGATCAATCTGCGTGAAAACTTGGGAAATTTCTAGAAGAGCAACAAGGCACGTCGATTCAGAAATTCAAAAATTTCATCAGAACGATGCAGACCTTACCCCATAGGAAAAAATGTTCCATTAATTCTGGGGACACAATACCTAATTATGTCACGCTATAAAAATAAGACCCCAAGAATTTCAGAAGATCAAGGTCAATGGGAAGGTAGGAACTGATAAAGAGCAAACAACCGGCGAGCAGCCTAAGGGTTCGCGCATATTTAACTTCGTTACATAATGGTGACAAATAGACATTAATCACCTCCCAGGATTGTGCGAGTTTTGTGATCAGTTGCGCATTAAAAGCCATAGTCGAAGGATCATTTGCGTTTCATCCAGATAAGATCGTTGACTTCCTTGATGTCCGTATGTAACCATTTTGTGCATTCTATGGTTACAAGGGGACATTATGAGACGCACTCAGTATCGCGCCGAGGACCTGGAGCGGTTCTTGATGCGTCACGTCGTCGCGACCATGGTGGAGCTACAGAACTTTCTCGGCACCTCGGTTGACAAGACGGTGTTGCGAAAGCTGAAGCAGCGCTCGTATCGATCAAGCTACTCGCACGGCGGTCGCTACTACACGCTGGAGAAGATTGCCAGATTCGATCATCGAGGTCTTTGGTCGTACAACACGGTGCGTTTTTCCAAACAGGGGACCTTGATGTCGACGCTGCAGCATGTCGCACATGAGTCTCCTGGTGGGTATTTCGCAGATGAGTTCAGGCAGTTGCTTGGTGTCAGCGTCAAGGTATCGCTGCTGAGACTCGTCGCCAAGGGACAGGTTGTACGAGAAAAGGTGGCCAATCGGTACCTCTATTGCTCGACCCAGTCCGCGATCCGCAAGCAGCAGCTTGTGTCACGCAACCTCATGGATCTGGCGGAACAGGAGCTTTCTGACGAGGCGAAGGCCGCCATCATCATCTTCCTCAGCCTGCTCGACGAAAAACAACGGCGCCTGTACGCGGGCGTCGAAGCGCTCAAGTATGGGCTCGGTGGCGATAAATGGATCGCGTCTCTGCTGGGCATGCATCCCCAGACGGTTGCTCGGGGGCGTCGGGAGCTCGTGGCAGGTGACGTCGAGAGTGACCGGGCACGCAAGGTGGGAGGCGGTCGCAAGCCGGTGGAAAAAAAACACCGGAAATCCTCACGAAGATCGAAGCCCTGATGGAACACGAGACGGCCGGGGATCCGATCACTGGCCTGAAGTGGACACGGCGTACCACCGAGAAAATCGCACGCGAGCTCGCCAACCTCGGCGGCATCGAGATCAGCGCGAACCCCGTCGGGCGCATCCTCAAAGAGCTCGGCTACTCCCTGCGCGTGAATCACAAGACCATCGCGTCGGGCGCCGGGTTGGAGCGGGACGCGCAGTTCAAGCAACTCGCCTCTATTCGTGATCGTTTCTCCCAGCGGGGACTGCCAGTGATCAGTGTCGACACAAAAAAGAAAGAGCTGGTGGGCAATTTCAAAAACCCTGGAGCGGCATGGAATAAACACGCGGTCGCGGTGAACGACCATGACTTCCGCTCCCAAGGGCTGGGGCTCGCGGTTCCCTACGGCATCTATGACATCCAGGCCAACTGGGGAGCAGTCTTCGTCGGGGTGTCGTATGACACGGCGCAATTCGCTGTCTCGTCCATCGAAAAATGGTGGCGATACGATGGGCACCGTCGTTATACCAACGCGCAGGAACTGCTCATTCTGGCGGACTGCGGCGGCAGCAACGGCTATCGCTGCCGAGCATGGAAGCACGAGTTACAACAGTTCAGTAACCGATACCGAATCAAAGTCACCGTAAGTCACTATCCTCCGGGAACGTCCAAGTGGAATCCCATCGAACACAGGCTGTTCAGCGCAATCAGCAAAAACTGGGCCGGGTGTCCACTGGATAGTTTCGCGACCATCCAGAATTACATCAGCACCACGGCAACCACCACGGGCCTCGCGGTAAAAGCCTACATCGATCCGACAATCTATGCGAAGGGTATCAAGATAAATGTCAAGCAAATGAACCAACTCAACATCCGAAAACACGACTCTCTGCCGGACTGGAATTACACGTTCATACCTTCATAGCATACGAAGTTATTATTGCGTAGTCCCTTAGGCTGAAAATTCGCGATCCCCTCTGGGATCAGGGTTCGACTATGACGTTCGACCCTGACCACCAACATTTTGTTCGAATATGGCCGTAGCATTTTTTTCATGGGTCATAGGCTGAAAGGATTGTCGTCCGTGCCTTTTTACTCTTCACATCCGTCGTTACAGGGCGATTCCGTGAAAGTTTTTCATCAGAACAGCCCCCAGTACCAGTAAGAGCAGAAAAACAAATCGCGTTACGGTCAATGACCACAACCTCCAAATTGCCATCGGTTGCGAGAAAAGCGAAAATAAGGACGGTCAATACATTATTGAAACTCTCGGCTTCATCGCCAAAACTTTCACTTGGGTCAATGGTCACCACTTAATCAGAT
>QIDY01000232.1 GCA_003228495.1 Nitrospirota bacterium | reverse complement strand
CCGACGTCAGCGTCGTCTTCCCATGGTCCACGTGCCCGATCGTGCCCACATTTATATGCGGCTTCTTTCGCTCAAATTTCGCCTTCGCCATCCTCTTTCCTCCTCAAATCACTCTTTTAGTTTATTAAGAGAGGCCTCACTCACCTTGATTCTTTTTAATAATTTGTTGGGCCATTAGTTTAGGAACGACTTCGTATGACTCAAATTCCATACTATAGGTAGCCCGCCCCTGAGTCTTTGATCGCAAATCCGTAGAATATCCAAACATTTCACTTAAAGGGACCGTCGCATCCACTACCTGAGAGCCACCCCTAGCCTTCATACCATGAATCTTTCCACGCCGACCATTCAAATCTCCAATAACATCCCCCATAAAATCCTGAGGTACTAGCACCTCAACCTTCATTACCGGCTCCAACAAAACCAGATCAGCCTTTTGACAGGCGCTTACCAGAGCCATAGACCCAGCGATCTTAAACGCCATCTCACTGGAGTCAACCTCATGAAAAGAACCATCATATAAGGTAACACGAAGGTCCCTGAGAGGGTAACCAGCCAAAATGCCGCTCTCCATTCGTTCCTTGACCCCCTTTTCTACTGGGGAGATAAATTCTCTTGGGACAGCACCACCTACAATTTTATTAACAAACTCCAAACCCACTCCAGATTCAGCCGGCTCGACACGCAGCCATACATGCCCGTACTGACCACGCCCACCTGTCTGCTTAACATATTTTGCTTCAGCTTGAGCCGCACCACGAATAGTTTCTCGGTAAGCTACCTGAGGCTTTCCAACGTTTGCCTGAACTTTAAATTCACGCAGCAACCTGTCCACAATAATTTCCAGATGCAACTCACCCATACCAGAAATAATTGTTTGACCAGTTTCCTCATCAGACTGAACTTTAAAAGAAGGATCCTCCTGAGCAAGCTTTTCCAACGAATATCCCAACTTATCCATATCCTGCTTAGTCTTAGGTTCCACAGCCAGAGAAATGACAGGTTCAGGAAATTTGATAACTTCAAGCAAAATAGGATGCTTTTCATCACATAACGTATCCCCAGTCCGCGTATCCTTAAGCCCGACAGCGGCGGCAATATCACCTGCAGACACTTGACCAATTTCTTCGCGCTTATTGGCATGCATCTTCAACAACCGACTTATTCGCTCCTTCTTTCCTTTAGCCATGTTGTACACGTAGGATCCAGCGGTCAGCTTTCCTGAATACACCCTAAAATAGGTTAGCTGCCCAGAGAATGGATCAGACATGATTTTAAAGGCTAAAGCAGAAAATGGCTCACCCTCATCGGCCCTTCGAGTAACCTCGGCTTCAGTGGCTGGATCAATACCACGAACAGGCGGAAGATCCACCGGCGAAGGCAAGTAATCCACTACGGCATCCAATAAAGGCTGAACCCCCTTATTCTTGAAAGCCGAACCACAAAACACAGGGGTAATCTTCAGTTCAATCGTGCCCAATCGAATAGCACGTTTAATTTCTTCGACTTCGAGATTTTCCCCACCTAAGTACCGCTCCATTACCCCTTCATCAAATTCCACAACCGCATCAAGCAACTTCTCTCGATACTCTTGAGCTTTATCGAGATACTCACTAGGAATATCCTCAGTCACAAAATCCGCACCCAGCGTTTCATCATTAAATACCAAGGCTTTCATGGTGAGCAAATCAATCACCCCTCTAAATCCATCTTCTTTGCCTAAAGGCAATTGACAGACAACAGGCTTGGCTCCCAAACGATCAATCACCGATTGCACACTGGCAAAAAAATCGGCGCCTACCCGATCCATTTTATTCATAAAGGCAATTCGTGGAACCTGATATTTATCAGCTTGTCGCCAGACGGTTTCGGATTGCGGTTCAACACCTTGAACGGAATCAAAAACAGCCACAGCCCCATCCAATACCCGAAGGGAACGCTCTACCTCAATCGTAAAATCGACGTGGCCAGGGGTATCAATAATATTAATTCGATTATCTTTCCAAGAACAGGTGGTCGCGGCGGCCGTAATGGTAATGCCACGCTCACGCTCCTGCTCCATCCAATCCATCGTAGCCGCACCCTCATGAACTTCTCCGATTTTGTAGGATACGCCCGTGTAATACAGCACACGCTCAGTTGTCGTGGTTTTCCCAGCATCAATGTGGGCCATGATGCCGATATTCCTAGTTCGACTGAGGGAAACGTCCGCTACCACAAATTCCTCACGTAACAATGCTGCAAGAGACTTTGTTCAGTGAAAACCCAAAGGGAAGCAAGCCCCTTACCTAGAACAAGTCAATTGCAGCATACAAGATCAATATCACCACCGATAATGAGCAAAAGCTCTATTTGCCTCTGCCATGCGATGGGTTTCATCACGCTTTTTTACCGCAGACCCATTATTATTGGCCGCATCCATTAATTCAGCTGCCAACTTCTCTCGCATACTTTTTCCACTCCGAGACACCGCACTCTGCTTAATCCACCGCAATGCCAAGGCAACCTGGCGAATTGGCCGAATTTCCACCGGCACCTGATAGGATGCTCCACCAACGCGCCTGGACTTAACTTCAACCATGGGCTTAACATTCCCCAGAGCCGCATGAAAAATCTTAAGAGGCTCATCCCCAGTTTTTTCCTTCACAATATCAAAGGCACCATAACAAACTCGCTCCGCGGTGCTTTTCTTCCCATCACGCAAGAGAATATTTAAAAACCTTCCCAACACAGGATCTTTATAGCGGGAATCCTGAGTTACCTTCTGACGAAGGACGAGAGGCCTACGTGGCATATGCAATCTCTTTCAACATTATTACAGTACGAATCATTCAATATTTCTTACAAATTAAAAAGAAGGGATTACTTTGGTCGCTTTGCTCCATACTTGGAGCGACCCTGCTTGCGGTTCGCTACCCCCACAGCATCCAAGGCCCCACGAACCATGTGATACCGAACACCAGGAAGATCTTTAACCCGGCCACCACGAACCAAAACGATTGAATGTTCCTGAAGATTATGCCCCATACCCGGAATATATGCCGTCACTTCCAAGCCTGTCGTCAAACGAACCCTAGCTACTTTTCTTAGAGCCGAATTCGGTTTCTTGGGTGTGGTGGTATAGACTCGAAGACAAACACCCCTTCGCTGGGGACATCGATTCAAGGCCGAACTTTTACTCTTAGCTTTTATGGTCTTTCGACCCACACGAATTAATTGATTAACTGTTGGCATTTCTTTAAAAACCTATTTAATTACTAAAACTATAACGATGTGGTCAGAGGAAAAATGACTTTGAGGGAAACCGAGCAATTTTATAGATTCATACGGTTACTGTCAAGTTTCATTACCTATGTTCCATACAAAAAACACACAATAAGCTAACGTATCATTTGACCTGCTCAAGGTCAGCACCTTCTTCTGACAACACATCTTTTTCCGGCGGTTTCGGAACAAAGGTTTCCCTGTACTCGCCCCAACCGGTCCCAGCAGGAATCAGTCGCCCAACAATGACATTTTCCTTTAAACCCCGCAGCTCATCTGTCCTGCCATTGATTGCTGCCTCCGTAAGAACTCTGGTCGTTTCCTGGAAGGATGCCCCAGAAATAAAGCTATCCGTACTCAGCGACGCTTTGGTGATACCTAACAAAACAGGCTTACCTAATGCCGGCTTTCCACCTTCCGACAACACCTGTTCATTTTCATCATCAAAGACAAATTTATTCACTTGCGTTCCAGGTAAGAACGACGTATCACCAGCATCCTCAATCCTGATTTTTTTCAACATTTGCCTAGTGATCACTTCAATGTGCTTATCATTAATCACAACACCCTGCAAGCGATAGACCTCTTGGACTTCGTTCACCAAATATCTCTGTAACTCCCGTGGCCCCAGCACACTAAGAATATCATGCGGATTAGCCGAACCATCCATCAACGGCTCTCCAGCACGCACCCAGTCGCCCTCATGAACATTCACGTGACGCCCACGAGGAATTAAATATTCTTTGACATCACCAATTTTATTATCCACGACAACTTTTCGCAGCCCCTTCACAAACCCTCCAAACGAGACCTCTCCATCAATTTCAGTCACCACGGCATGCTCTTTTGGTTTCCTTGCTTCAAACAATTCCGCCACACGGGGCAACCCGCCGGTAATATCTTTAGTTTTTGTGGTTTCTCGAGGAATCTTTGCTAACACATCCCCTGGATAAACAACCGAACCTTTTTCAACAAATATATGGGCTCCGACGGGAAGTAGGTACCGCGCAGGAGACCCCGAACTCAACTTTGCCGTTTTTCCCGATTCATCCTTGACTGAAAGCCGCGGGCGCAAATTAGTTCCAGCTTGCTCAATCACGACACGACGCGATAGTCCGGTGATTTCATCGACCTCGTCTTTAATGGTGAGGCCTTCAGAAATATCGCCCAAGGCGATTTTCCCTCCTACTTCCGTTAAAATAGTCAGCGAGTATGGATCCCATTCCACGAACTTTTGCCCCACCTCAACCTTTCCACCGTCTTTCACTTTGATTTTTGCACCATAGACCAAAGGGTACTTTTCACGCTCACGGCCAGTGTCATCGTACACGGCAATCTTGGCGTTTCTGACCATGACCACCCAATCACCCTGCTGCGTTTTAATCGCCATTTTGGGATGATGCAAGTCTGCATTCTTTTTCGCGTCGAAACTCATATATTTAAGGGTTCCCTCATGCTTCGACTCGAGAACGGTCTGCTCAACCACCTTACTAGCCGTTCCACCTATATGGAAGGTTCTCATCGTCAACTGCGTTCCAGGTTCTCCGATCGATTGAGCTGCAATCACGCCAACAGGCTCACCCATTTCTACCAGACGACCTCGTGCTAAATCTCTTCCATAACATTTTGCACACACTCCCCAGCGAGACTGGCAGGTAAGCACTGAACGAATTCTCACCTGATCAATCCCCGCTTCTATAATAGTCTTACATAGCTCCTCATCGCATTCTTTATGAGCCTTCACAAGGATTTCCTGAGTAACGGGGTCATGCACATCCTCGGCCGTTAACCGACCAAGAATCCGCTCATCTAAGGATTGGATAACCTCTCCACCTTCAACCAACGCCGAAACAATAATGCCGTTAGTGGTGAAACAATCCGGCTCACTGACAATGACATCTTGGGCGGCATCCACGAGACGCCGGGTTAAGTAACCGGAATTGGCTGTTTTCAACGCCGTATCGGCCAAGCCTTTTCGTGCTCCGTGTGTAGAAATAAAATATTGCAACACCGTCAGCCCTTCACGGAAATTGGCGGTAATGGGGGTTTCAATAATTTCTCCAGATGGCTTGGCCATCAAACCACGCATTCCACCCAACTGTCGGATTTGCTGGGAACTGCCACGAGCTCCAGAGTCAGCCATCATATAAATTGGATTCAGGCCTTCCGCCTCGCCTCGCCCGCCACCCTGACTAATTTCCTTCATCATTTCGATAGCGACCTGCTCACTCACATGGGCCCAAATATCAATGACCTTGTTATACCGTTCTCCATTGGTAATAAGGCCTTCATTGTATTGATTTTGGACTTGAGCCACATCAGTTTGGGCGCGGTCGATCATCTCCCCCTTTCGAGAAGGAATATGCATGTTGTCGATACAAATTGAGATCCCAGCCTTGGTCGCATAAGAAAATCCCAAATCCTTCAATCGATCCAACATGACTACCACTTCATGAAGCCCGGCAAATCGGTATACGCGATCCACCAATTTGGTGAGTTCCTTTTTGGTCATCAATTGATTCGCGTGAGAAAAGGCCATGCTGGAGGGCAAGATCTCCGATAAAATGACACGTCCAACAGTCGTCTCAACCAACTTATCACCAATACGCACTTTTATCTTGGCCTGCTCCTCCGCTTCCTGCGAGTCAAACGCGATACGAACTTCTTCGGTTGACGAGAAAATTTTTCCTTCACCACGGGCGCCATCACGATCCTTGGTCAACCAATAACACCCCAGCACCATATCCTGTGATGGAATGGATAAGGGACGCCCATTCGCAGGCGACAGGATATTATTGGCAGCCATCATCAATACGCGACACTCAATCTGCGCCTCAACCGAAAGAGGAACATGCACGGCCATTTGATCACCATCAAAGTCAGCATTGAAAGCGGCACAGACAAGCGGATGTAAGCGAATCGCCTTACCCTCCACCAAAATTGGATCAAAGGCCTGAATACCTAATCGGTGAAGGGTTGGTGCACGATTTAGCATAACTGGATGCTCGCGAATGACCTCGTCAAGAACATCCCAGACTTCCGGGCGTTCCTTTTCAACCAATCGCTTGGCACTTTTTATGGTTGTCGCGGCTCCACGTTCTTCCAATTTATGAAAAATAAAGGGTTTAAAAAGCTCTAACGCCATTTTCTTCGGCAACCCGCATTGGTTCAGTCGAAGTTCCGGCCCAACAACAATGACCGAACGTCCGGAATAATCGACGCGCTTACCCAAAAGATTTTGTCGAAATCGACCCTGCTTGCCCTTCAGCATATCGCTTAGAGACTTCAACGGCCTCTTATTCGCGCCACGAATGACCCGTCCACGACGACCATTATCGAATAACGCATCTACAGCCTCTTGAAGCATGCGCATTTCGTTTCGAATGATGACCCCGGGAGCTTTCAACTCCACCAATCGCTTGAGACGATTGTTCCGATTAATAACGCGACGATACAGATCATTCAGATCGGAAGTAGCAAAACGTCCGCCATCCAAAGGTACAAGCGGGCGCAATTCCGGAGGAAGGACAGGAACGGCATCCATAATCATCCATTCCGGATTGTTCCCAGATTTATGAAAGGCCTCGATGACCTTCAAACGCTTTGTGAGTTTTTTCCCGACGGCAACAGAAGTCGTACTCTTGATTTTGTCATGCCGTTCATCCCATAAAGCTTCAATATCGACTTTTCGTAATAATTCACGAATCGCTTCGGCTCCAATCCCAACCTTAAAGGAATTGGCTCCATGCTCTTCGACGCATTCGCGATACCTTTCTTCCGTCAATAATTCTCTATCTTTAAGACTGGTGTTGCCTGGATCCAAAACAACATAGGCCTCAAAGTAGAGAATTTTCTCCAATTGCTTGAGACTCATATCCAAAAGAATCCCGATGCGGCTGGGCACGCCCTTCAAAAACCAGATATGTGCCACTGGTGCGGCTAATTCTATATGCCCCATGCGCTCACGACGAACCTTAGACTGAATCACTTCCACGCCGCACTTGTCACACACGATTCCGCGGTGCTTCATTCGCTTATACTTCCCGCAATTACATTCCCAATCTTTAGTCGGCCCAAAAATTTTTGCGCAAAATAGTCCGTCACGCTCCGGCTTAAAGGATCTATAATTAATGGTCTCAGGCTTTTTCACTTCCCCATACGACCACGAACGAATCTTTTCTGGCGAGGCAATACGAATACGCATCGCATCAAACGAAACGGAATCTCGAGGCTTTTCAAAGAGCGAATAGATACTATCCAAGTGCAATCCTCCAGTTATATGGAATGGTGAATGGTCATGATCAATGTGGCTGCCTACTCCGCAGATTTAATCAGTTCCACATCCAAACCCAAACTTTGCAACTCTTTCACTAACACATTAAATGACTCAGGCAAGCCAGGCTCAAGGAAATTTTCTCCCTTCACGATAGATTCGTACATACGAGATCGACCAGGAACGTCATCAGATTTCACAGTTAAAAACTCCTGTAAAGTCGATGCCGCCCCATAGGCCTGAAGTGCCCAAACCTCCATTTCACCCAATCGCTGTCCACCAAATTGCGCTTTTCCTCCTAATGGCTGCTGAGTCACTAGGGAGTAGGGTCCAATAGATCTGGCGTGAATTTTATCATCTACAAGATGATGCAGCTTTAACATATACATGTAACCAACCGTGACAAGACTCTTGAACGGCTCACCCGACCGGCCGTCATACACAACAGACTGACCAGACTCCGGCAATTTCGCCTTAACCAGCATCTCTTTAATTTCTTTTTCCGATGCGCCATCAAAAACTGGGGTTTCCACCTTAATACCCAAGGCTTTGGCTGCCCATCCCAAATGGATTTCTAAAATTTGACCCACATTCATCCGCGACGGCACACCCAGGGGATTCAACACAATTTCGACGGGAGTCCCATCAGGAAGATACGGCATATCCTCTTCCGGCAACACCCGGGAAACAACACCTTTATTCCCATGCCGACCGGCCATCTTATCGCCTACGGAGATTTTCCGCTTAATGGCTAAATAGACCTTGACGAGCTTGATCACCCCTGGCGGCAATTCATCGCCTCGTCGCAGTCGACCCACCTTTTCATCATATTCCGTTTGCAAAATTTCAATCTGATCTTTGGCTTCACGTTCAATTTCGTCCAGTTTTTTCTGTTCATCAGCATCAGCCAAAATAACTCGACGCGCATCATCATCCGTCAATCTCCGGAGTACATCTGCCGTAATCCGCCCCTTTTTCTTCAGAATGACTTCTCCACTATCGGGATCCATCAAATCACGTCCGACAAACTGTCCCAACAACAATTTCCGGATCTTTCGATTTCGTTCTTCCTCAATAATCCGTAGCTCTTCTTGGTAGTCACGTTCCACCTTGACACGATCATCTGTTTCGATCGTGCGGGACCGCTCGTCTTTATCCACGCCTTTGCGAGAAAATATTTTGACATCGACGACAATCCCTTCTATCCCCGGGGGAACCTGCAAGGAAGTATCCTTTACATCGCCTGCTTTTTCTCCAAATATAGCTCGGAGAAGTTTTTCTTCCGGCGTGAGTTGAGTTTCACCCTTTGGGGTGACTTTCCCAACCAAAATGTCACCAGGCTTTACTTCCGCGCCAATACGAACGATGCCACTTTCATCTAAATCCCGCAGCGCTTCTTCGCCAAGATTCGGAATATCCCGGGTAATTTCCTCTTTCCCTAATTTGGTGTCTCGCGCCTCAACTTCGAATTCCTCGATATGAATGGACGTAAAGGTATCTTCTCTGACCAATTTCTCACTAAGAAGAATGGCATCCTCATAGTTGTAGCCGCCCCATGGCATGAAGGCCACCAACACGTTTTTGCCCAAGGCCAATTCTCCGCAATCCATGGATGGTCCATCAGCTAGCACCTGTCCCTTTTTCACCGGTTGGCCCACACGCACAATGGGCGTTTGAGTGATACAGGTATTTTGATTGGTTCGTTGAAATTTCACCAGATCATAGGTATCCAGAATCCTGGAACCTTTTTTCTTTTCGTCTTTTTCTTTCCTGCCAGCCCGAACCACAATTCTTCGGGCATCCACCGACTCGACAATGCCATCACGTTGCGCAAGGGCCAAATACCCCGAGTCTCTTGCCACAACAGCTTCCATTCCAGTTCCCACGATGGGAGATTCACACTTAACAGTTGGAACCGCCTGCCGCTGCATATTGGAACCCATGAGCGCTCGGTTAGCGTCATCATGCTCTAAAAATGGGATAAGGGCCGTGGCCACGCTTACAACTTGCTTGGGCGAGACATCTAAATAATCCACCTTGTCAGGAGTAGTGGTCACAAATTCTCCAGCTGCTCGGGCAGTGATAGTCTCTGAAGTAAGTACTCCGTCCTTATTCATCACTGAGTTGGCTTGAGCAATGACTGCCTGATCCCCGTCTAAAGGTGAGAGGAATACGACGTCATCAGAGACACGCCCTTTCCGAACCTTCCGGAATGGCGCTTCAATGAACCCATACTCGTTGATACGGGCGTAGGTAGCCATCGACGTAATCAATCCAATATTCGGACCTTCCGGCGTCTCAATGGGACAGATCCGGCTATAATGCGACGGGTGCACATCCCGCACCTCAAAACCTGCACGCTCACGGGTTAATCCGCCAGGACCCAGCGCGGAAAGCCGTCGCTTGTGCGTGATTTCTGCCAAGGGGTTCGTCTGATCCATAAATTGAGACAACTGACTTCCTGCAAAAAACTCTTTTATCGCCGCAACAATAGGCTTGGCATTAATGAGGTCATGCGGCAAGACCGTTTCCATATCCAGGAGATTCATACGCTCCTTAATACTCCGCTCCATTCGGGCCAACCCGATGCGAATTTGATTCTCCAGGAGTTCTCCAACAGACCGAACGCGGCGATTGCCTAAATGGTCAATATCATCCACATCACCTTTTCCGGCCTTAAGATCAACTAAACAACGCACCACCTCAACGATGTCCTGCTCCGACAAAGTTCGTAGCTCCAAAGACAAATCAAGATTAAATCGCTTATTCATTTTCAAACGACCAACCGGTGACAGGTCATACCGCTTGGGGTTCAAGAATAGATTTTCAAACAGCAGCTTTGCTGACTCGATGGAAGGCATTTCTCCTGGTCGAAGGCGTTTATAGATTTCAACCCAGGCCTCCTCCTTTGAATTCGTTCGCTCGGCTTCCAAGGTATCCAATATAACGGGACTTGTCGTGGGGCTATCCAAATAAATGACCTTGAAACTTCCCACCCGGCCTTCCAAAATTCTCTCCAACACGGGAGCCGTAAGACGCTGATTTTTTTCCAAGAGAACTTCCTGGCTATTGGTATCCACAAGCTCGGTTAAGACAGCCCGGCCCATTAAATCATCAGACTTAATAGGAATTTCCTTAATCCCAGCAGACCGCACCCGACTCATAAGAGTTTTATTCAACTTCATGCCCTCTTTGGCCAACAACTCACCCGAGCTTTTATCCAGAATGTTGGCAGGAGCACGTAACCCGATATGAATGGCCGGATCCAGCTTTCGGAGTAACCCTCCATTATGTACCCGGATCTCCTCGACGGGGTAATACATCTTCAACAGATCATCGGTGCTGAATCCAAACCCTTTCAGCAAAATCGTGGCGGGCATTTTCCGTCGACGATCGATTCGGACATACAAAATATCGCGGGCATCATATTCAAAATCTAACCAGGAACCGCGATAGGGGATAATCCTTCCGGAAAATAAGACTTTGCCACTAGAATGCGTCCTCCCCTTATCATGCCCAAAGGATGGACCTGGAGATCGATGCAATTGACTCACCGCAACGCGCTCCGTTCCATTCACAATAAAGGTACCGCGATCAGTCATTAAGGGTAACTCCCCGACATACACTTCCTGTTCCCGCACATCCAATACGCGGTTTTTTACTGCCTTATCCTGTTGATCAAATACGACCAACCGGACACGCAGCTTTAATGGAGCCGCAAAGGTCATACCCTGCTCAATACATTCTCGAACGTCGTATTTTGGGGTTCCTAAGGAATAGCTGGAAAACTCCAGAATGGCCGAATTATTGTAATCCATGATCGGAAAAACACTTTTAAACGCAGCATGCAATCCTT
Source organism: Nitrospirota bacterium (assembly GCA_003228495.1). Lineage (GTDB taxonomy): Bacteria > Nitrospirota > Nitrospiria > Nitrospirales > UBA8639 > Nitrospira_E. The sequence continues at coordinate 3,079 of QIDY01000232.1, read as the reverse complement.
TGTCACTACGGCGATCAGGCAACGCCTCTGCCTGCAAGAACTCTTCATACGAACGACGCTGGACCTCAACTAAATCCGGAATCACAATATGCGAGCGAATCTTCGAAAAACTATGTCGCTGAACACTGCCCTCAAAGGCTGGTTGTCCCATTCAGATCTCCTTATTAACGGCTATCCGGCTCTCAACTATCCCTCAAAACTTCCTAGCGCAAGGCAACTACTTCACTTCGACCGTTGCACCCACATCTTGAAGCTTCTTCTGAATGGCCTCAGCTTCTTCTTTGGACGCACCCTCCTTGACAGCTTTAGGCACACCCTCCACCAAGTCCTTCGCTTCCTTTAAACCCAAACCGGTAATTTCACGGACAACCTTAATAGCTTGAATCTTTTTGTCAGCCGCCGTTCCTACCAACACCACGTCAAACTCGGTTTTTTCTTCTGCTGCAGGGGCCGCAGCAGCAGGTGCCGCAGCTGCAACTCCTACCGGAGCCGCCGCCGTCACACCAAACCGGTCCTCTAAACCTTTCACCAGATCAGATAGCTCTAAGACACTCAGACCTTCTATGGCCTTAATGAAATCTTCCTTCGACATTTTGGTTTCCGTAGCACTCATCTCTCCCTCTCCTTTCTGCGTTTTGTTTTCTTGTATAGCGGCTAAAACCGCAACAATACTTCTGACAATCTGACCCAAAGCCCCCACAAACCCCCGAATGGGACCCTGAAAGGCTGACAACAACATGGCAAGCAATTCTGACTTTGATGGTAAATCCGCCACTGACGACAATCGAGCAGGATCCAACTCCTCTCCATCAAGAACGGCCCCTTTAACCTGCAAACTCTTTTCACACTTTTCAGCTTTAATAAAATCCCGTATCACCTTTGCCGGCAAAACCGGGTCATCATAGCCAATAACCAATGCGGATTGCCCTTTAAACAAGGGCTGTAAGGGAACCAGGGAGGTTTCACCAAGCGCTCGAATCGCCAAGGTGTTTTTCACAACATGCATATGCGCTTGCGCTTGACGAAGTTTTTTTCGTAAATCATTGACTTGATTCACCGGCATCCCCGCACATTCAGTCACAATGGCTATCCGCGCACGAGCAAACCGTTCGTGCAAAGTAGACACGATTTCTGTTTTGTCAGTTTTTTTCATACCCTAACTCACCTGTTCAGATAAAAAGTTCACCCAATCTCCTTAACAAGCCCCACACTATCCAAACAAATCCCCGGCCCCATCGTGCTCGATAACGTTGCACTCTTCACATACTTCCCTTTACTGGAAGATGGCTTAGCCTTCATGATGGAATCAAACACGGTCCGGGCATTGTCGGTAATTTGCTGGCTCTGAAACGAGACTTTCCCAACCGGCACATGTACATTCCCGGCTTTGTCAACTTTGTACTCCACGCGGCCCTTCCGAATTTCCTGAATAGCCTTACCGACCTCGAAGGTAACCGTTCCAGTTTTCGGATTCGGCATCAACCCTCGTGGCCCAAGAACTTTTCCCATTTTGCCAACAGCACCCATCATATCAGGGGTGGCAATCATTGAATCGAAACCTAACCATCCGTCCTGTATTTTTTGCAAAAGGTCATCATTCCCGACAAAATCGGCACCCGCCTCTCTCGCCTCCAGCTCTTTTTCACCTTTGGCAATTACCAGAATACGAACCTGCTTGCCCGTGCCATGAGGCAGAACCGTTGTTCCACGCACCATCTGGTCTGCTCGCTTCGGATCCACCCCTAACGACAGGGCGATTTCAACCGTTTCATCGAATTTGGCGAAGGCAGCTTCCTTAATCAGGGCACTGGCTTCTTCCAAAGAATACAATGGCTTTGCGACTTTCGTTACGGCTTCTTTAAATTTCCTTCCCATGGTCCAAACCCTCATATTTAAAGCTCTTTAAAAAATTACCCCTTAACTAAAATACCCATACTACGTGCGGTTCCAGCAATCACATGCATGGCTGCCGGAATATCACTGGCATTCAAATCTTCGGCTTTCAACTTGGCAATCTCTTCTAATTGTGCCTGAGTGATAGTCCCAACTTTATTTTTATGTGGAATTCCTGATCCCTTAATAACACCGGCAGCTTTCTTCAAAAGATCCGAGGCCGGCGGCGTCTTCATAATAAAACTAAAACTTCGATCTTTGTATACAGAAATCACAACGGGAATGATACGGCCCTCTTGTTTCTGCGTCTTGGCATTGAACTGCTTACAAAATTCCATAATGTTTACTCCATGTTGTCCCAATGAGGGGCCCACAGGAGGCGCAGGATTGGCTTTCCCAGCAGGAATCTGTAATTTGATTTGACTCGTTACTTCTTTGGCCATACGTTCACCTACCTTAATTGTCTAATACTTTCCCATTACTCCATGCAAACGACTGAAGAGACAGAACTATCTATACAGCCTTATGCTCGTTCGACTTGAGAAAACGTCAATTCTACGGGGGTCGATCGTCCAAAAATACTCACCAACGCTTTCACTCTTCCGTGGTCTTGGTCCACTTCATCTACCATCCCATTAAAACCTAAAAACGGTCCATCAACAATCCGCACATTGTCTCCCTTTGCAAAGCTAGCCAATTCCCTTGGAGCCGAAACACCGGATTCAAGTTGCTTTAAGAGCGTTGCCACTTCTTCAGGATACAACGGGATAGGCCTGGCCCCTCCGCCCACAAACCCTGTTACTTTAGGGGTTTCCTTGATCATCGTGACGACTTCGTCATTGAGCGGTCCATTAGCTTCTAATAGGACATATCCTGGGAAGAATTTCCTCTTTGAGGCCCGACGCTTTCCTTCTTTGAATTCGACGACATCTTCCGTAGGTACAAGCACTTGCTCCACGGCTTCACTCATACCCAATTGATTGGCCCGCTCAACTATACCCGTCCGAACCCGTCCCTCGAATCCCGCATAGGTGTGTATGACATACCAATGACTCTCCATGAACCCCTTTCTTTTCAGTTAGACAATCCTGCTGATTAACCAGACCAGAAATGAATCCACTACCGACAAATATATTGACATAATCACGCAAAACAGCAGCACGACGGTCGTCGAACCAATCGTTTC
>QIDY01000171.1 GCA_003228495.1 Nitrospirota bacterium | reverse complement strand
TAAGTAATCACCTTGATTGCAATATGTTCTGATAAAATCAGAACAGAGATCAAAAAAAATTTCCAGCCTTATCGTCATTTCCCTGTAGATCTTTATTCACAAATCCAGCTACCCTCATTTAAACTAACCCGCATGAGGTACTGGAAAAGTGGAGGATTAGCTTCTCCACCTTTGAAACCTTCAACAGATAGGAGTTCCGATGTCTGAAGTAGATCTGAACCAACCCCACATTACCACCACGGAAACAATGCTCCGGTTTTATGTATTTTTAGGGCAATATATCGATCGCTGTTTAGATGAGGAGCACCGACGATCGCTTCCCGAGCCGGAGTTTCAGCAACATTTGGCGACGGCTCACGACCAAGTCGTTGAATTACTGGCGACCAACCGTGTGGTAAAAGAAAAAGCCGAAGTCGAATTCCAACGGGTTACCGACATGTGCAAGGATTACCTGAAACATCCCGGTAGCGGAGAACATGCCCGTGTCCTTCAAGAGGAACGGGAAACTCTACGAGTGAAAATGTTGGCGTTGAGCGACTTGTTAGCCGTGTTTCGGTCAGTGTAACCCTTTCTATCTTCCTTAAAGTCCACTGGGTTGAAATTCTTGACAAAGCGCGAGAACGGGTGCTAGGTCCTGTGGATGGTTCCTACAATGGAAAACTCCCAAATCCCAGGCAAATCTGCCTCTACCTGGACCGGACCTGCGCGAGAGCAGGCCGTTCAGCGGATGTTTACGGCTATCGCGAAGTTTTATGACTTGAACAACTCCCTGTTAAGTTTTGGCCTGCATCATTCGTGGAAACGCAAGGCTGTCTCTCACATCCCCAAACAGTCGGAAACCCAAGCGTTGGATTTAGGAGCGGGCACCTGCGACTTAGCTATCTTGTTGGATCGCCATCTGCAGTTTTCGTCAAAAATAATCGCGGCCGATTTGAATGTAGCCATGTTGCAGGTGGGGCAAAAAAAGGTTCGCTCTCAAAAATTGGAAAGCCGGATTGCCTGTCTACAGATGAACGCGGAGCATCTCACTTTTCCGGACCATACTTTTGAGACGGTTACCGCCGGCTTTTGTATTCGCAATGTGGGTAACCTTCCGCAAGCCCTCACCGAGATCTGCCGCGTCTTGAAACCCGACGGTCGATTTGTCTGTTTGGAATTTTCCCGGCCTGTCTCGGCGGGATTTCGCAAGATCTATGATTGGTATTCCTTTCATCTGTTGCCATGGATTGGAACCGTGGTGGCACGGGATGGCACCGGAGTATATGAATACCTGCCAGCTTCGATCCGGAATTTTCCTGATCAACAACGCTTGTGTGGCTTGCTGAAGGATGCAGGGTTTCAGACCGTGGAATATCACAATTTAACCGGTGGCATTGTGGCGATCCATGTGGCGGTGAAATAACCCCATGAATGCAGTCTTATATGTCTTTCTTCCCTGCAAAAAAGTCTACCCGACGGGCATTACATACTTGGCAGATTTCATCCATCGGCGTCGGCCCGATGTCCGCCAACAAATCCTAGATCTTTCCCTCTTTCCACCCAAGCAACGTCAAAGAAAACTGCGTGCGGCCACAGCAGCCTTTCAACCGGAGTTAGTGTGTTTTTCCTGGCGAGACATTCAAATTTTTTCCCCGCATGAAGGGGATGTCTCCCTCGAACATGCATTCAATTTTTACTATGCCAGCAATCCGTTCAAACGTGTCGTCGCCTCTTTTCATGGCCTTCGCAACCTGTACCGGTATTACACCGATATACGAAGCAATCTTTCCTATCCCTGGCTGATTCAGAAAGAATTTCCTTCGACACGGATGATGATAGGAGGCGGGGCCTTTACGGCATTTGCGGATCAATTGATGGAAAAACTTCCCGAAGGCATCATCGGTATTTTAGGCGAAGGCGAAGACGCTATTTTGAAAGTGCTAAACGACGAGCCTTTGAGTGAGGAACGTTTTATCATTCGAGAGCATGGGCGAGTGACCAAAGGGACGAAACATACCCCGGCTTTGTTGGACTCCCTGTCGGTAGACATTCCATACCTCACCTCAATCTTTCCTCAATACACCGAATACATCGGCGAATGTATTGGTGTGCAAAGCAAACGCGGCTGCCCATACGACTGTGCCTTTTGTCTCTATCCCTATATCGAGGGGAAACGGGTCCGATATCGTCCTGCAGAAAATGTCGTGAAGGATATTGCCCAGTATTACCATCAATGGGGGGCCAGACGATTCTGGTTTACGGATGCCCAATTTATCACCGGGAAAGAAGCCTATCCGCAATGTACGGAAATCTTGGAAGGGATCATCCGAGAAAAGCTGGACATTGAGTGGTCCGGGTATATCCGTACCTCCTTAATTAATGCGTCAATGGCAAAATTGATGGTGCAATCGGGAGTCGGGGATTTGGAAGTGGCGGTGACGGCAGGATCGCAAAAAGTGCTGAACAGCCTGCATATGGGATTCAAACTGGAACACTTATACGATGGTTGCCGCCACCTTAAGGAAGCAGGGTTCAAAGGGCGCGTGATTTTAAATTATTCGCTAAATTCACCGGATGAAACCGAAGAGACGCTGCTTCAAAGCATCGAATCGTATAAAGTCGTGGCTTCGATTTTAGGTGAGGAACGTGTGTTCCCGCTCATGTTTTTCTTAGGAATCCAGCCCAATACGGATCTAGAAGAACGTCTGTTGTCGGAAGGCTATCTCTCGAATGGCTACAATCCACTAAGCCTCACGCCATGGAATATCAAAAAGATGCTCTACAATCCTGCCCCGCTCAATAAAATTATCGCCAAAGCGTGTCTGGCGGCCTGGGGTCGCAAGCATGGCTCGCAGGACCCACGACCATGGTCAGGCAGTCTCAGCCAAAGCGCCACCCAACAACAGGGCCACACGTACGCAGATACCAGTCTCTCCAAAGGCTTTGAAACCAACTCCGGCCGTGACGCATTGCTCACATTAGAAAGCATTCTCCGCTCCCGTCGCCCCTCAGAGTCTGAGTCTCGTTCCCCAGCCCCTGAGCCTAATCCGACACGGTAACTGTTCTCAATAAAAGTAATTGATTGTGCGAAAGGTGCCGGATTTCGTCCCGACAGGCAAGCCTGAATTACTTGCGGCGTCCTGAAGGGCGCGACCTTACCTCCGGCAAAAGGACCCAACAACGGTCGCGCTCTTCGAGACGCACCATGCAACAGTGACGCCTCGCCCAGCGTCACCAGATTGGGCGGACGCAGGCTTATGGGGAAGGCGAGCCAACTCACTGCGCTCACACTAAGCTCGCCGGATTTTTATGGCGTCAGCCAAAGGGTCGGGCAGCAGGCATCGGCCAGGGAGAATAAGTGATTAATTTGTGATTGTGAAGTGCATGGTGCCGATGACGTTGATGGCGTGGAGGTCTTGTCCGGGTGAGCCGTAGAAAATTTTGACTTGGTAGTTGCCGGGCTTCCAGCCTTCTTCTGGTTGGTAAATTTCAAAATATCCGAATCGTTGATTCATTTCCAGTTCGATGACATCTTTGTCAATGGGAGTATTGGAGGTCACTTGCCCATCTTTCATCTCAAACCAGGCAGCCGCAAATTGAGCGGGAGCATCTAATGGTTGCCCTTCAAACACGATATAAAAGATTTGGGTATCAGCGGGAAATTCAGACACCCCCGGGTCAATGGGTTTGACGTAGGCATCCTCAATCGTCATCCATCCCGGCCGTCCGACCAAGGAATCCCATGAGGTATCATCATATCCACGAGCCATCGTGATCCAGCTAAATACGCCCTGTACGCGATTCCAGTTAACCTGATCGAAGGCTAAATCCTCTAGGGTATTGTTGTTGAAGGTCGGGGTGGATTTACCGAATGGATCGTTGGCCCAGGAGGGACTGCTCAGCAGACACATAAGGAGTACCGACCAAACCCATCTGACGAGAAGGGAAGTGTTTAGGTTACGCATGAGCCACCTCCTGGTGAGAAGGCGATGTGGGGTAATGCCATGTTCTTCTTGTACCTTACTTGACTGGAAAAGTGTTGTGCAATGAAAGGAAGTGGCTGTATGGGCAAAAGAACGTTCGTTTGTCGATGACACGAATTTATGGAGTCGGGGCAGGAACGCGGCTCTTTTCGGCTCCTTGGCGCCGCTCTTCCAACACGCCGTTGGCAATTTCTTTGATGTGCTGCTCGAGAATGAGACGTAAATGGCTACCTGGGCGGTAATCTGCAGGCGCCATGAAATGGACACGGTCGGCATGATGGGCTAGCTGAAAACATTTTTCAAATGACCGCCGCGAATGATCCTCCGCATTATACACGGCTACCGCAAACCCCCCGTTTTTCTTCATCAGGGTAAAACAGGGCACATCAGTTGGTCCATCGCCCACATAAATCATATGCCGAAAGGGGACTCGTCGGGCTTCCTCAGGCATATGGTCATTCACATCTTGGTCCATATCCAGTAAACCTTTATTAACACGAAATAAGAATTGAGTTTTTTGTGTATGGCTGATGGTCCGCTTGGGAAAACTGATGTGCCCGTCATCTTCGTCAAATTCACAGCCAAAAATGGCTTTGACATATTTGGCAATGTGGCTGCCGTCCAAAATAGCTTTGAGGCCTGAACTCACGACATAATGCTCAAGCCGAATTCCCAGTTCTTCATATTCCTGTGGACTAAACAAGGCATTGAGTTCTTCAAAGCAGCCAGGGACACCAGGGAAAAATGTGAGATCTGTGCCCATTAGTTCCAGGTCGTTGTTTGACAAAGCCCGAATGGAATCAACTTCCAGCATCCGCTTCATATAGGCCAGCTCTTGATCATAGCCCTTTTCGTTAATCAGCGACGTGCAGCTTGGCCAAAACTCCTTGGGATCTATTCCGGCATGCCTGAGAATCGTATGATCCTGCATGTAATGAGGGCTCAGCGTATGATCGAAATCATACACAATGGCAATGATATTATGCGGATGGGTCATAAGGATTTCTCACGAGACTTGACGAAAGGCAGTGTAAGTAGACAAGCAAAGACTGTCAATGAATGTGAGGGACGGAATGGGAGGGAAGGGAAGGGGCGAAAGTGTCAGGAACCTGTTCCAGATAAGCGATCGTCGCGAGGATGGGCTCCTAGATTTCGTATCGCATCCGAGTTCCTTGTTGGTGGGAGAGGAGAATTTCCTGTGCACTCAGCTCTTTGGGAAACAATGTTCCAGAAATTTGAGCGCCATGAATGCTGGCCCCTTCTAAAATACATTCCGAGAGGTCCACACCTCGGAGGTCGGCTTGCCGAAAATAACTTCCGCTATAATCCACCCCCGTGACTTCCAGGCCACGAAGATCCACGTTCCGAAAATCGCAATTGCTGAGATCCGGTTTTTCGCCTCCCTCAAAACGCGCGTTGAATTCGGTGATCTTCCCCTCACGAAGCAGTTGATACATCGGGTCAGTCGAGAATTTTGGCTTCACGGGTTGTATCCTTTTACTCTACTTTTTTAGTGAAATGGTTCAGGAATGCTTCGCCCCAGTTTTTTGAAAAGCCTCTATAAAGGTATCGGCAAGATTTGAAGCGGAATAAAGGGGATAGACAAAAAACGGTTAGTCTGGAATTGATTGAATGACCGACCGGAGTTCGTGAATTCGCGCTAGCAAAAGATCCAAATGGATAGCGCGAAGGGAGGGGTCGTTTTTAAATTTCCACAGTCGGTGAAAGATGGTTTTGAGTTCCTTGTTGAGCGTGTAGGCTTGTTCAAAAGCAGTCGTGGCTGATTGTGACTCGGTAAATTCGCAGAATGTCTTATGAAAGGCATGAAATTGATTGTGTAAATTATCCAGGCCCGGCGATTCGCCAACTTCGGTTTTGGCTTGTCGTACGCTGGCCTCCATCATTGAGATCAAAGCTAAGGCGGTTTGTTGTCCAGTTGCTCCTCTGGCTTGGTTATAAAATTCTTCAGCTTTGGGATGAAACAAACTACCGCAGCTCGAAAGCAGCAAGAGGCTGACAATTGCCAAAGAGAGTACACGGTGGTTCATGGGAAACCTCTTATAGGCTTGGCAACGGTACCTAGACATTATGTATTGACCTGCCCCACCTCAAGCAGCGTGGGTTACACTGCGGGGAACATTCCCCACAACACAGAGCCACAATCAAGGAGGACAGGTCATGAAACAGTGTAGCAAATTTGTTGGGTTGGATACACATCAAGACACCATTGCGGTTGCCGTGAGTGAGGCCAGTGGAGGCGCGGTACTATGGAGAGATTGCCAATATGCCGAACGCGATGGCCAAGTTGGTCAAGACGTTGACCGCGAAGGGGGCCGTGGTCTCGTTTTGCTATGAGACGGGCCCGTGTGGCTATGGGATCTATCGGCAACTCACGAAGTTGGGTCAGGCCTGCGCGGTGGTGGCCCCGTCGCTGATCCCCACGAAACCGGGCGATCGGGTGAAAACGGATCGGCGCGACAGTGAATCGCTCTCGCGGTTGCACCGGGCCGGGGAACTCACGCCGGTCTGGGTCCCAGACCAGGAACAGGAAGCGATGCGGGATCTCACGCGGGCCCGGGAAGATATGAAAGGGCTGGAACGGATCACCAAGCAACGGCTGAATGCGTTTTTGCTGCGACATGGCCAGAGCTATGATCGGAAGAAATGCCGCTGGACGCAGGCACATGGCCGCTGGTTGGAGGGCCTGAAGTTTGAGAGCGTGGTGCAACAGATTGTGTTCCAGGAATACGTAGACGCCGTGAAGCAGGCCAAAGCCCGTGTGGCGGGGTTGGAGAAGGAAATGGCAAAGGCCTTACAGGATTGGGGCTTGGCCCCAGTGGTGGAAGCCTTGATGGCTCTGCGCGGGGTCAAGCTCATCACGGCCATGACCGTCATGGCCGAACTGGGGGACCTCAGCCGCTTTGCCTCCCCGCAGCAACTGATGGCCTACCTGGGCCTGGTCCCTCGGGAATACTCGAGTGGCCAGACACGGCGGCGCGGCGGGATCACCAAGACGGGGAACGGCCATGTGCGGCGCGTGCTCGTGGAAGCCGCCTGGGGCTACCGGTTTCCAGCTCGCAAGACGGCGCATCTCCAACGGCGGGCGGAACAGACGTCGGAAGCCGTGCAGGCCATCGCCTGGAAAGCGCAAAAGCGGTTGTGCGGACGGTATCGGCATCTGCTGGCGGCAGGGAAACTCAAGGTGCAGGCCTGTACGGCCGTGGCTCGTGAACTGGCGGGGTTTCTCTGGGCCATTGCGTGTGAAGTGATGAACACCCCGCAAATGCGGACACGGGACGCCGTGAACCCATAGCCCCGCATCAAAACCATGAAGAGAGAAACAGCCAGGCAGTCTTTGGGTCAGGGCAGGGGTGGCCGGTGGGAGAACCCTCGGCCTTTCTATGAGGCGCTCAAGATCTTGAGACGACCCTCGATGCTAGAGCGAGGCAGCTCCACGACGAAGAGAGGTCAGGCGGTGTCAACCCGCGTATATCAGAGTGATCCACCGTCGTTGATTGCCGCCCGTGCCCTGTGCCAAGGACTGACTGGATGAAGAAAGGACGGTCATCGTGCAGACGTGATAGCAATAATCGTTGACAGGTTAATACATATCAGAAAATGGCTTTAATCAGTTCCTGGATACTCCGTTGCATGTCGGTGTCGTCCGTAATCGGTCGGGTAATGGCCGCATCACAGGCACGGTCAGGAGTGACGCCTTGTTCAATCAAGGTTCCCGCATAGATTAAGAGCCGGGTGCTGACACCTTCTTCCAGTCCATGGCTTCGTAAATTTCGCACTTTCTCCCCTAGTTTGACGAGACGCGTGGCGATATCTCGCGAAATCTTCGCTTCGTGTTCGACGATTTGTATTTCGGTGTTTTTCGGCGGATAGCCGAATTCAATGGCCATGAAACGCTGCTTGGTGCTTTGTTTCAATTCTTTGAGAACGGATTGATACCCGGGGTTGTACGAAATGACCAACAGGAATTCATCCACGGCCTGAATGAGTTGGCCTTTTTTTTCAATCGGTAAAAAACGCCGGTCATCGCTCAAAGGATGGATCAGGACGGTGGTGTCCTTACGAGCTTCGACCACCTCATCTAAATAGACGATGGCGCCATGTTTGACCCCCAATGTCAGTGGCCCATCCACCCAGACTGTTTCATCGTTTTTTAACAAATAACGACCGATCAGATCCGAGGCCGTCAGATCCTCATGGCAGGCCACCGTGATGAGCGGACGATTGAGTTTGTAGGCCATATGCTGAACGAACCGGGTTTTCCCGCACCCGGTTGGTCCTTTGAGCATCACCGGAATTTTATTGCTGGCTCCAGCCGAAAAGAGCCCTATCTCCCCGTTCACTTCCTGATAGAACGGTTCCTCGGTTACCCGAAATTGTTCAATGCCGAATTCCTGTCCTTTCATTAACAATCCTATGCTAGAGGTAATCTGCTCAAATGTGAAGAAATATGTGACTATATCAGGTATTTAGGCTGAAGACTGAAGGCTAGCACTCATATATACCCGAAGAGTTGGATGATCATGCATGACTGCCCCCTAAAAGCCTTCAGCCTTCAGTCTATCCACCTGAGTCGTTACGAAATAACTATTCCGCCATTATACGGGGGGCATTTGTGAGAGGACAACTCTCGTGGAATCGCAAAGCGCATTTTGTCGCCCTTCTCTCTCATCACGTCGGTTGCGCGATGTAGTTGGGAACCAGTTGAGAGGGACGGTAGGCATGTGTGGTACCCGCTACACTCGGCAATCCTGAATCATCCATGGTATGGACGATAGGATATTGTTGACATTCACGGCAGAATTCCCTGAAAAGATACTGGACCAAACATATAAGCTTTAATCGAACCATCCACCCAAACGCCCTGGGCCGGAGGGCATCATAAACACCTCAACTGATAACCACAAAAACAAATTATACCCTTTTTGACCCACCAATGAATAGTAGGTAAGATATGTTTTATACAGCTTACTTTTAATAAGAGGTAGGAAATGCAAACTGCCAGGACATCGTCTAAGGGGCAAATCGTTATTCCGAAACACATCCGTGACAAAGTTGGCTTAAAACCGGGGAGCTTGGTTGAGGTGAAACTCGCAAACGAGCACATTGAATTAATTCCTTTACCTGAAGACCCTATCAAAGCGCTTAGAGGCTCTCTGAAAGGCCGAAAATCGTTGGCAAGCCAGCTGATTAAAGAACATCGACGCGAAGTCCGCCAAGATGCCAAACGACACTAAGGGTATGTCGTGACGGACCCTAAGTTTATTCTTGATGCCTGTGCGCTCCTTCGGTGGCTTCAGGACGAACCGGGAGCGAAACGAGTCGAATTATTCCTGAAGGACGCTGTTACGGGAAAATATCAAGTGCTCATGCATATCATGAATCTTGGCGAAGTGATTTATGTAATCGCCAAGGAATTCGGGTGGGACCTGGCTCAGCGGAAGAAAGAAGAAATTAGCTTACTTCCTATTGTTATTCTGCCATTTTCGGAATCCAATTTTTGGCAAGCTGTTGAATTGAAGGCTCATCATGCTATGTCCTACGCCGATTGTTTTGCCGCTGCCGCTGCCATCCATGAACAAGCTACCCTACTAACTAGCGATCCGGAATTTGAAACGGTTCGTCATCTTATCACGATTGAAAAAATCTGAGGGGCTACCCTTACAGATCAGACATGTTCCACGGAACCGATTTGGTCAACGGTGAAAAGTTTCGCTACCTTCCAGCTGTGATTTCCCTCCATAACTGTAAGTTGCCAAGAGAAACGCGCCTTGTCTAGCCGGAAAAAGGCATGTTAGCATTATAAGGATTTTATGCAACCACTAGCATCTATGACTCCTGCGTGTCCGTGAGCCCATCGAGTCAGTGGGCACCTGCACATCACATCTCCCATTTCCCACTTTTCGAGTCAAGGATATCAACGTGGACCGTTCGTCACAGGTTCTAGCAGGGGGTATTCTTTAGTGGCGTCATGCCCTTACCCGATTTTTCGTGAGACTCTCGTCGACGATGGGCTGTTTGTAGCTGAGAAAGAAGATAATTGGCGCCTTGCTTGCCGTCCTTTTGTGCTTTCGACCCAGCAAGCCAAATTTCTGAAGGACCTGGGACAGCATCTCCTGGCCTTTTATACTGCTATCAATCGATTATATCTGGAGAGTCTGAAAGGCACTCAACCCCTATGGGTCCATGAATATTTCGATATCGGCAAACCGGATGAACTGCTGGATTTCGCCAGGATGAATCGTTTCAAGAATCATTTGCCCGGGGTTATTCGCCCTGATCTGATTCTGACGGATACCGGCATGGCACTGACGGAACTAGACTCGGTGCCGGGCGGGATCGGGTTAACCGGCAGCCTGAGTCGAATGTATGCTCAACAGGGCATGTCGGTATGGCCCAACTCGGATGGCTTGATCAAAAAATTTTCCCGCATGTTAAAAGGGGCCCTCAAGGGACAGCCTCAAAGCATGGCCATTGTGGTATCCGATGAAGCGGATGCCTATCGAACAGAAATGCAGTGGGTGGTCACGCAACTGGTCCAGGATGGCTGGGAAGCCTATTGCGTCCATCCACGGAACATTCGATTTACGGAAGAGGGGCTTTTCGTTCAACAAGAAGGTCAAGAAGACCATTCTGTTTCCCTGATCTACCGGTTTTTTGAATTGTTTGATCTCAAGAACATTCCCAAAGGGGAATTAATCCTATACAGTGCGAAAAAAGGCCGGGTCGTGGTGACGCCTCCCTATAAGCCATGGATGGAGGAAAAATTGGCCTTGGCTTTAATTCACCATCCCATGTTAGAACCGTTTTGGGAAAAGGCGCTCTCCTCGGAAACAATCGAGTGTCTTCAAGCAATTATTCCACCAACCTGGGTTATTGATCCTCGGCCTCTTCCACCGACTGCAGTCATTCCCGGGTTACTGCATCGAAAGCACGCCGTGTCAAACTGGGAATGGTTGGGAGATACCACGCAAAAAGAACGGCAATATGTGATTAAGGTTTCTGGATTTTCTGAATTGGCCTGGGGCAGCCGTGGGGTGTCCATTGGCCATGATATGTCGCAGCAAGAATGGAAGAACACCCTCTCTCATGCCCTTGGTTCATTTCACATGGCTCCGTCGATTCTTCAAGCATTTCACAAAGGACGGGTGGTTGTGATTGAATATTATGAATACCCATCGGGTGTAGAAACCCGCATGGAAGGGCGGGTACGGTTGTCGCCCTATTATTTTGTGGTGGATGACCGGGCCGATTTAGGAGGTGTATTGGCCACGATCTGTCCCAAAGATAAAAAGGTCATCCATGGAATGCGGGATGCAGTGATGACTCCTTGTAGAGTCAACAGTGAGTAGTAACAAGGGAATAGTTGTAACAGACACAAGAGGAAAGAGACTGGTACAGTAAGAGAAAATTCCAAAGTCTCATACGGGAAAAATGAAACTCTATCACACAGAATGGTGCCCGGAATGTGAAGTGGTTCGGCAAAAGCTGGCAGAGCAGGGTATTGCCTACGAAAATGAAATCGTGCCGGATGTGCCTCCGTTTCGAAAATCCGTGTATGAAACCTCTGGCCAATATTATGTGCCGGTTCTGGTTGATGGGGAGACCGTCTTGACGGAGACCGAAGAGATTGTGAAATATCTTGAAACTTACACCACAAATGGGCGCGAATCGGGAACCACCTCCAACCCACCCCTCAGTTCCCAAGAGAAAAGGAGCAACTAAAGCTATGGAGGATTGGAAAAAAGTTCTGGCCCAAAGCATCACCAAACCCAATGACTTGGCCAAGCAATTAGGTGTGGACGAAAAAGAGGTAGAGGATATTGTCGGTCCCTATCCTATGCGAATTACTCCGACCGTCCTTGCAACCATAAAAGAAAAGGGCGATGCGATTTGGAAACAAGTCGTGCCGGAACGTATCGAATTGGACGACATTGATGCTCCGGATGATCCGCTTGAGGAAGATACCGATAGTCCCGTCCCACATTTAGTACACCGGTATCCCGATCGGGTCCTGCTCATGGTGACCAACCAGTGTCCCATCTACTGTCGATTTTGTACACGCAAACGATTGGTCGGAAAACCTGGCTTTCTGAAAAAAGGCGAGTTAGATCAGGCAGTGGCCTATCTGAGGGAGCATTCCGAAGTACGAGATGTCATCTTATCCGGCGGCGATCCGTTGCTTTTGCCCGACTATTTAATCGAACGAATCCTCAAAGCCCTTCGGTCTATTCCTCATTTGGAATTGATTCGATTCGGGACACGGGTACCGGGAACGCTTCCGCAACGTATCACTCCGGAATTGTGTGAAATCGTCAAGCAATATCATCCCATTTATATGAATTTGCATTTTAACCATCCGGATGAGTTGACGCCGGAAGTCAAGGAAGCCTGCGGACATTTAGCGGATGCGGGGATTCCACTGGGGGCACAAACCGTGCTGCTAAAAGGGGTAAACGATGATCCGGAAATCATGAAGCGCCTGATGCATGAATTGCTCCTCGCCCGGGTCAAACCCTATTACCTATACATGGCCGATCTGACCAAGGGAACCAATCATTTCCGAACCTCGGTGGAAACCGGCTTGAAAATCATGCAAGCCCTTCAGGGTCATACGAGCGGCATGGCGGTTCCTCATTTTGTCATCGATGCACCAGGGGGAGGAGGAAAGATCCCACTCCTGCCCGGCGAATATTTGTTGAATTTGGATGAAAAGGGAGCTGTGCTCAAAAATTACGAAAATAAAACCTATTTTTACCCGCAGCCCTCCACGACCGACAATCGGGAATTGCCGATGGTAGGCACGTCCGTTTCACGTGATATGTGTAGTGCCGGAGCGATGGATGACTATTCGTAAATCAGGCATTCTCCCCTTCCAACAATTACACACATTCGTACGTCAGGGAGCCATTCGCGCCGAAGCGCCAATTTCTCCCGAGCAGATCCAACCCGCGAGTTTAGATTTACGATTAGGCACGAAAGCCTATCGATTGCTCAGCAGTTTTCTTCCCGAACCTTGTGATCAACAGTCGCAATTCACCATTGAAGATCTGTATCGGTCGGATTTGGTGATGTACGATATGGATTTAAGCAAAGGCGCCATCTTGGAAAAGGGGCATGTCTATTTGGTGCCGTTGATGGAACAGCTCAAACTTCCCAAAGACATACGGGGTCGGACCAATCCGAAAAGTTCCACGGGCCGATTGGATATTTTCACCCGCGTCGTCACAGACCTTCACGTGGGGTTTGATGAAATTCGTTCCGGCTATCAGGGCCCGCTGTTTTTGGAAATTGTGCCGCGGTCATTTACCATTCGGGTGCAAGCGGGTTTGGCATTAAACCAATTGCGACTCATGTCGGGGAAACCCCTGGTTTCAGATTCATCACTCCGGGTCGTTCATCGCAAAACGCCCCTGTTGTGCCATAATGGTGAGGATGAAAAGTCCGACCGCCCGTTACCGGTTAAAGATCTGCGCGTGGATAAGGGATTGTTTCTTCGAGTGGATTTACGAGGCAACGCAGATCAAGGCCAGGCCATCGTCGGATACCGGGCCAAGAAAAATAGTCACATCATTGATTTGAGTAAGATCGGGCATTATTCGGCTGCAGATTATTGGGAGCCACTTCATCGCAACGACACAGCCACCATGTTGTTAGAACCGGAGGAATTTTATATTTTAGCCTCGAAGGAGCGCATCCAAGTTCCCCCCGGGTACTCAGCGGAAATGGTGGCGTATGAAGCGGCCTGTGGAGAGTTGCGCACCCATTATGCAGGATTTTTTGATCCGGGTTTTGGCTATGCCAACCCCATTCGCAAAGGCACGCAGGTGGTATTGGAAGTGCGGCCACACGATGTGCCGTTTCGAATTCAAGACGGCCAAACGTTTTTCAAGGTCATGTACGAACACATGCAAGATATTCCCACGCATCTCTATGGGTCGTCGATGGGATCGTCCTATTCTCAGCAAGGCCTTACCCTAAGTAAACATTTTAAGTGGTAATGTATGAGTGCCGACGAAGATCAGCAACAACCCGAAGGTCCTGTAGCCCCGAAATCTCCCGCCCGTCCACCGGTTCCGGATGAGGAGATAGAAGAGCAGGAAAATCGTAAAATGCGGGTAGCCATGAAGATGGTGGGATCGGCCATGGTCTTCATTGGATTTTTGCAGGTTTTTCTTTCCGTGAATACCGGCGCCGAAATTAGCATCTTCCCCATGATCATTTATTTTTCAGGTATGGCCTTGTGGGCCTATTCCTCCGTGGACACGATCACGATTCGCTACGCCGTGATTGCGCTGTCGCTGCTCTGTGCGATGGCGTTTATGCATTTTGGAGAAGTCCTGTTTTGGCATAAATATATGATTTATTGGGGTACCGTCGGGATGGTGGTCTTTTTCATGTTCCAAACCCCTAAGAAACCAGCCAGTTCGTAATCGAATCCATTCCATACTCGCGCATTCCTGTCTGTTTTGCGTTTACCCTGAATGAGCATTTCATCATTCCGGTTCTGAATGAAGAAGAGACGCTTCCCTCTTTACTCACAGGACTTCTGCCTTTGGATTTTGAAGAAATTATTCTTGTCGATGGGGATAGCCAAGATCGAACCGTAGAAGTCGCCAGGGCTATACTATCGACAGTGTCTCATTCCCATTACCGAATCATTTCAGGACCGAAAGGACGGGGGACGCAAATGAATGTCGGGGCTGCACAAGCCACAACCGACATTCTCCTCTTTTTGCATGCCGATACGCAGCTGCCGCACAACGCAAGAAATGTGATTGAGCAAGCCCTGTCAAATCCTCATGGTGTCGGCGGCCGATTTGATGTGCGGTTTTCTCAAGATCGAGGCTATGCGTGGATGGTCAGCCGTATGATGAACCATCGTTCACGTTTTTCGGGAATCT